>JAEWQC010000094.1 GCA_023399355.1 Bacillota bacterium
ACAAGACTCTCTTCGTTCATTTTATTTGATCCAAAATAATTTTTAGCCTCCGATACGACATGAGACGATGCTATCTCCCCCCTGTCATACCCTCCAAGACCATCTGCAACAATAAAAATAGCATCATTTTTATTATCAACATAACCTACACTATCTTCATTTAAATCGCGTGAGCCTTTTTCCGAAATAAAACTATATCTAAACATGGGTCCTCCCATCAGTCAACTGTTACTTCATACTGTTTACATCCAACTGTTATTGTATCACCCGTACACAATATCACTGGTGCTGATATCTTTCTTCCCCGGACTTTTGTTCCATTCTTTGTACACATATCATTTATATAAACATCACTATTTTCCTCATATATTTCGCAATGTGTTCTCGAAACTTTCGCATCATTTGTTATTGCAAGCTCACAATTAATATCACGTCCAATAATCGTTTTCCCTTTAATAACACTACTATATACTTCATTTGGATTATCTTTATTGGTAAGAGTTATCCTCTTTCCAGAAAACATCATTTCCGTCCCGGCATCATTAAATAGCTCGGTTTCATTGTCGTCATATATTTCCGTTTCTTGGAATTTTTTTCCTCCATTTGGACTGTATGGATTTTTCACAAAACCTGTAAGATCTCCCATACGCTCCGCACTTCTATAGCTATTTTTCCTCCTGTTCTTTTTCTTAACGCTATTCAAAAAGATTATAATTCCGGTGCATATAAGCGCTAATGCAAGCATTATCCCTGCACCAACTATTATTCTGTGTTTTGAAAGCGGATTACTTCCCTCATCCGTAGTATTTAATGTTTCCTTCCGAACATCATTTGCCACGGTTTCTTCCTTAATCTCCTCTGTTTTATCTCCTCCATTATCAATGAAAAATGGCAATTTAATTAGACAATCATACGCATTACCATCTATCATAAGTCGGGAATTCTGCAAATTACCATCTTTCATATCATCAGGAATTATTGCCGTAACCTTCAACACATGCGAGTCTTCTCGTAAAGTTGTAAGAATTACATTGCTATTAACCGCTTCCTCTCCCGCAAGAGAAAAATAACTAACTCCTGTTGCTCTGGAAATTGCAAACATATCTTTAGTAACATCTAATGAACCTCCTCCTGCACTAATTGTATAAATAGGATATGGGGTTTCTCTTAGCAGCCTATATAATTCATCTGTCGATACTCCACTTTGTGTAGCATCGACACCATCTGATATAACAACAATTCTATAAAATTCTTGTGTATCAAGTTCATTAAGTTCTTCGACCACATCATACAAATTTTCTATCAAATATGCATCCTTATTTTGAATCTCAGTACTATCAATGACCGATTTAAGTGTCGCATAATCATTTGTATAATTAACAATTTTAGTGACTTTTGAATCAATTACTGCTATTGCAAAATCTTCCCCCTCAACTCTATTGGCAACCAATTCTGTTAAAAAGGAGCGCACTGCTTCCTCATTTTTACTCATAACAGAAAGAGAATTATCCCATAATATTATCGTGTGAATTGGATTAGATACTGTTCCAACAAATACCTTCTTCACATCACATGCCTTCTTACCTATTTGATATGTAACATCCGAGACTTCATCACCCAGTCCGGTAACATACATTATTACTTCTCCATCCTTAACATAATGTTCATTTACAGTCTTTGTAGCCGCATGAAGGTTACTTGCAAATACAATTACAAAAATAGCACTCATCATTAGACAACACAAAAAATAATTAATTTTTCTCTTCACCTTTCCGCCCTCAATTCATTCGTAGTTTTTTAATATCCCTTATTTAATATCCTTTTTTAAAGCAGCATAAATCAAACTGACATATGCATTATGATCCTCATTAACAAAACCCATATGAAAAATGTCTCCAATTTGTTCATGATTAAAAAAGAAATAATTATCCTTATTCATAACCCCAGTCGGGTACCTGACAGCAATGTAGTCTCGTCGTTCGCCTGATTCATTTTCAACAAGCATACCCACAATCATAAATAAAACATGATTTCTTTCTTTTAGATTTACTACCGTCCCAATTGGTAAATATTCTATATTCATATTCTACTCTCACCTCAATAATATATTTATGCCAGATTTCCAGTGGTTCCAACCGGTTTTGACTACACCATAAAAACCATCTACTTCTTTCGAAATATTTTCCTTAGCTCCCTCATATACAATATCCACCCATAGTTCCTTATGAGCTTGAAAAACTGCATCCAGTCCTCGTTTTCCTGTTATTTTTTCATATGTACCGGACAAATCATACCCTACGGATTCACACAATTGATCTATAACAGGATAGGTAACTGCGGTTGCGGCCTTATAATATGGTTCAGCCGCCTTTGCTACCGACTCGACAAAAGTGCCTATGGTTGCATTTACAACAATGGATCCGGCAGTACCCTCCCCATTCTCAGCATAGTTTATTATGCCCTCTAGCCAACTTTTGGGCATTTCAGTTATTGTAGAAAGAAGGACACTTTGTACTTTTTTATCAACTCCAAGATATTTTAAATTATCTTGCTTGTCTAAGATTTTATTACCCTCCTTTACAATGGTTTTATATAAAGTAAAGCCTATATTTTTATACGCTTCTTTATCATCTCCAGTCTCATGAAAATTTTTAACTTCCTTTGCTATATCAACGAGAAACGCGCCGGAAGATAATTTATCAAAAAAACTATCAACTCCCTTTGGTAACAACTCAGGTTTTCTATATGTATACTCTTGAGCAATATCCTCTATTAAGGATTTTACATTATTAAAATCATCATACAGATCTTCCTGGAACCAATCATACCACGCTACAATTCTTTCAGGCCAATCAATGCAGTCATTTATGCTTTCAATGTAGTCATTAATTTTATTACCGACTTTTTCAGAGAATTCTTCAAAATATTTTTCTGCCAGTCCAACCAAAAATCTATTCGAATATTTTTTTTCTATTAGATTTACATTAAGTCTTATATCCCTACTCACCATTGTTTCTGCAGCTAAATAAATTTCACCACACTCTTGGACAGCAAATGACATCCTTTTTACATGCGTTTTTTGCTTTTCTAATGAACTTCTAATATTAGACAATCTATCATTAACGACAGAATAGCTATCTTCCATCAAAGCCTTTTTAACCCCTGAAACATCTTGTAAAATTCCGTCAATCTCCAACACTATTTTATCTTGTTCATTAGAAACAGATAAAAGATTCAAAATATACACACTGAATTGATTCATCAAGTAGACCCCCTCTCCTTACAAAAATTATATCACATAGCAACCGTTGTATTGATTTGATTGATAAACAACCTGTTATTTAGGGCAAATGACCTCTTACCACGATACAATTGCAGTTCCATCCATATTATAAAGGGCTTTATCACTTACATAATAATTTTCATTTCCATTTGCAATTACAATCTCTGATAAGCTGCGACAATTATCAAATGCTCCCCCTTCAATGCTGGAAAGAGTACTTGGAATATATA
>JAEWQC010000191.1 GCA_023399355.1 Bacillota bacterium
TCAGCATGATGTTCGGCGTAAAGGCGCATGAAAGCAACAAGGCGGTTTGTGCACTGTATGAAGAATTTTTCAGGTAAAAAAATAACGACTCATAGTATATGATATATTTGCAAAGCTCTTCTGAATGTCCAGGAAGAGTTTTTGTGTTGATTAAGCATTGCTGCACAATCTTTTCTATTGGCAGCATATCTCATGAAATTTGTCTGATGATATCGATCCTTTATGAAACAGGGTACAAATCCATACTTATATACAAAGTTTTTTTACATATTGTTTCAGATTTTTCTCGTAGGCCACCCATGCCACGCAAACCATATAAAATAATTATACAAAACTAGATTTACTTGTTAGTTTGTGGTAACATATGTATTAGTATTGGCAGAGTTAGGTTATCTTTCCATAGCTGCCCAGAGTTATGCATCCCATGCTACTGATTGGAGGTGTATTCATGAGACCCATTAAGGATCACCATCATTATAAAAAGGTGCTCATTGATTCAAGCGACCGGGTTGCCCTATATGAACGATTTATTGTTGACATGCTGCTCCAAAGCAATCTTCAGGATGATCAACGTGATAGCAGTATAGCATTCGAATTGAAGCACCACCATAGCACTGCTCAATTTGCCCGGGTGATGGCCAGGCAGCGCAATCTTCCAGTTGATGTCTGTACTGTGGGAGCGCTGTTACATGATATGCATGTCATCAAGTACGGGAGTTATAAAGACCATGCACATAAAAGCGCAGAGTTGGCTTCCTCTATAATGGATGAGCTGGGCGGGTTTTCCGCCGAGGAAAAACATCAGATATTTACAATCATCTATAGTCATAGTGATAAAGATGTCTGGTCACAAAACCCATTCGAAGAGTTCGGGAAAGATGTGGACACTCTGGATTCGTTCTTGTATCCCAATGCATTCGGGTATTATTTGAAGCACAAAAAGCTGAACGTGTTTTACAATTATGTTCTTAGGGCAAAAAAGGTGTGGGCTCAACTCAATATTCCGCAACCGGCAGATTTTAGTATTTTTGATAACTTCAATGGACATTGGCTGGATTTTAAGGTTACATTATCCGGTAATCATACAAGATATTTTTTATCAGTACTGGTATATCTCTCCCAAGACACAGCAACCGGAAACCTCATTCCTCCAACATTTATAATAAAAACTATTTTGGGTAAAACTTCATTCTATTTTAATGCCGAGGGATTGAAGTCTTTCCAAAACGCCTTGTCCAACACATATGGGATTGAAATTGGCAATTTCGATCTTAATGATTGGATAGAAATATACAATAAAATAGCTGAAAAAAAGGGAATGGAAACAGAAGAAAGCAATAGATTGCTAAATATGTCTGTTGACTCTTTTATTCTGGTTTGGCCGGCAATTGATTCCTATGAAATCCTATCTGCACCAGATGACTCCTACAGGTTGGCCGAACTTGGTATTGACAGCTTTATACAGACTGACAAGTAAAGGAGGACCCATTATGAATAAACGTTATAATTCGGAAGAATGGTATGTATGGGAGCAAAACGCCTCCCCAATGCTGCTCATTATGACCTTGAATCCCAGTATGAATGAATTGCGGAATTACCTGGGGTCATGCCTGTTCAATACCCTGGTTGTTTTTGAAACTGATAGCAGCGGGAACTATCAGGCAAAATGGATTTTCAGGTTGGATGAAGGCAGAATCTTAGGGCAAAAGATGACAGATTTATTGCTGTGCCCTCCATACATGGTTGCCTTTAACTCCGGGGTCGAAGTGTGTGAAGAACGTTTGTTGAAAAAAGCAAGCGAAATACAAACTAATGCCGGGAATTATATACTGAAGGATATTCCCCGCGTTTTCAACGAGTTTTGTGAACTATATTATTCCTATTACAAATTGGCGGCCTTTACAGAACCTGTTCAGTGGCACACTGAATACATCTTGTCTGCCTATCTGGCCAAGCACTATAACGGTACATTGAATCCATCCGATGCTCTAAAACTTCTGTTGGTAACCGAAGAAGATTCCTTTACTGTCGATATCCTGAAAGATCTGAAGGAGTGTGCACGATTCTTGGACGAAGCCGTTATAAACGATTCGGGCATTCAGAATTATATAAAGAATATACCACTCACCCCTGATTTTGCCCGGACCGTGGCTCAGTACATCTTTTCCAGAAAGGAAAGTACGCACATTGTCCCGTTAATTCAGCGGCTTGCTTCCCATTCGGATAAATACCATTGGAAGAATAACAATTATTATACCGCATCTTTTGTTTCACCAATCGATGTATTGTCTGAGTTATTAGACTCTCATAATTTTAAGGCGGGAAAATCCTTTGAATATTATGACGCCTTAATCTCGACAATTAATGATTCAAAAGCTAAGCAATTAGAGCAAAAAAGGAGATTGTTCTTGGAACTTCCTGCATATTGGCAGAATATTGTGTGTATCGCAAACAATATAGGAGCTTCGCTTATAGATCATCGCAAGAAGAATGTCATGAAGTGCAACTCAGCTTTTGATATCTTATTTTCTGTTGTTGCCAATGCAACAAATACCAGCACAGAAAACATCCATCTTCTTATCCCCCAGGAATTGCAGTATTATATCCAGGACCCCGATTCTTATAAAGAACGGTTTGAGGAACGCAAAAAACTGTTCATTTGCCTGCAATCTGATTTTCCACTTGTCGATGAACTTATTGAACCCATTGACGCATCCACCCAGGAAAGAATCCTCAACTGGAAAGTGTCTTGCACAACCGAGCCCTTTATTGCAGAAGGTGCAGTGGCTGAGCAAGCCTTGGACAAATTGAACCTGCGTATGAACTTGTTTGAATCTTCCTCCAAAGAAATCGAAAGACTTCAAGGTGTAACAGCCTTTTTCAGCGAATCTCATCCTATGCTGGAGGGGATCGTGAGAATTATCAAAAACCCCAAATCGGAGTCGCTTAACAGTGGAGAGATTCTTGTCGCACCATCCACTACACCCGATTATATAAATTCTATCAACAAGTGTGCTGCTATCATAACAGACTGGGGCGGGCAAACCTCCCATGCCGCTATTGTTGCCCGCGAATTAAAAAAGCCCTGTGTTATTGGGACAAATTTTGCCTCCCAGCTTTTAAAGTCAGGTCAAAGAGTACGGATTGACTTTGCCCACGGAACAATAGAAATCCTTGAATGAGGTGTTCTAAATGAGGATTAATCCTAAGGTGACAATAGAAAATGTAGGTGGTAAAGGATACCAGCTCTCTTATATGAAAGATTTTTGCCCTGTACCTGATTTCTTTATTCTACGATTTGATAAGAATGATGAGATTGATCGTGCTGGAGTTCAAAATAAGATTTTAAAACATTTCAAGGAGCAAGGCTTCAATCTTGTGTCAGTAAGGAGTTCCGCGACACTTGAAGATTCATCTTCTGCAAGCTTTGCAGGAATGTTTGAGACGGAGTTGAACGTCACTGGCGAAACTCTCATTCCAGCCATTAAGAAGGTTCTGCTTTCTGTTCAGGATTTGCGTGTTAAACAATACTGTCAACTGAACAATCTTGATTATACCGCAATACATATGAGGGTGATCGTTCAGAAAATGGTGCAGAGCAGAGTATCCGGGGTTTGCTTTACAAGAGAAAACCGGACTTCAAACACCTTGCTTATGGAGGCTTGTTATGGTTTGGGCGAGGCCTTGGTCAGCGGCTTGGTAACACCGGATACCTACAGAGTTGATAGGGATACCCTCACTATCCTATCAAAAAATATTGGATTTCAAAAAACGATGGTTGGAGTCAATGGAACACAAGAAGTAACCCCTGTCCCATTCCACAAGAGGAATGCCAAGAAACTAACCGATTTGGAAATTGAGGAACTAACAAAAATGGGTATGTTGATAGAAAAAAAAATGGGATACTTTGCTGCTGATATAGAATGGGCCTATGAGGGCAGCAAATCATTTTTCTTACAGGTTCGACCCCTGGTAGGGATTTAATAAAGGAGGAAACGAAATGGCCTTAACACCTGAACGCAAAAAGAAATATGACGAGTTGGAAGCCAGGGTTGGACGCACTCCGTTAATTGAGATAAACGACAGGAGGTTCAATATTCCCAGGGGCAATAGAATTTTTGCCAAAAAGGAATATTGCAGCCACACTGGAAGCCATTATGACCGTTATTGGGTGAAATTACTCCGTATCAGAGAGGAGCAGGATAGAATACATCCCAGTCAGACTTTCCCTCTTCTTGAAACAACAACGGGAAACTCTGGAGCTGCTTTTGCATGGGCATGCAGAGAACTGGGATATCCATGTGAAGTATTTATCCCCATTGATATGCCCAGGGCGAGAATTCTGCAAATTGAGTATTACGGAGCAAAAGTTTCCTACTCACCTGAGCATGAATATGTCAGAGGCTTGATCAGATCTTTCAGAGAACGGCTTAAGCTGAAAGGAAACGAATACGTCATCACTGACCATGCTACTGATCAAGAAGACGGGGTCAAAGCCATATACGATTTAGGGAACGAGATCATCAATGATTTGGGAAATATGGGGGTCTCAAGTATTGACTATTTTGTCTCCGCCTTAGGAAACGGGCTCACTACCAGATGGATAGGACAAGCTTTTTTTGACAAGTTCAAGGATAGAACATTCATTATTGGAATGGAACCTTATGAAAGTCCAACTGTATTTCAAACAGTTTTTCCTGATCGGTTTAAGCGTGAATATCTTTCTTCCGAATTAAATAAAGAGCACGAGCTTATTGGAACCGGTCCTGGAGAAACCGGGTTTGCTTTTCCCAACATGCGTGCGATGACTGACAATAATAAAATTAAAGATATCTATTTGGAAAAGCACAATGAATGGACATTTCGCGACAATCAATTATCCAGTTTCATAGGCGAAAACGTTGGGCATACGTCTGCAGCCTGTTTTGACGTTGCAATGAAATTAGCAAACAATGGTAGAGTGCGAGATAAAAATATAGTAATTATATTTTATGACGCAAAATGGAAATATTCTGAACGTTTTCCCCAGGAATACAGGCGATAACATCAATCGAATGCCTTGTGAAAGGATGCGTATCATGAACATCGATGATAATGAAAAAATCAGCTTTATTTTAATTTGTGCACAAGAGCAAAACATTGATCGCACAAAAGCACCGACAGACCAAATCTACATCAATCGAGTTGATGAAATACCCCCCCGTGCACAAGCTGCTTTTGGTGCAACCCCTCGCAGCAAACTCAAAGATTGGTATACTTCATTTTTAAAAATGAAGTATACCTATTTTGTGATGTACAGAAACGGATTGGAACGAACTGAAGCTTACGAGAAATTTAATATTCAAAGCGAAAATAAAGATAAATGGAATGATATTTTTGAGATATGGGAATACCAGGAAATCAGGGAAAGCATCGTATATATTTTAAGGATACACCAATTGGAAAGATCGGTAGTAAACAGCGAATTCTACAACAGTCTTGATGAATTCAACTTGTGGATTGAATGCATAGAAAAAGACACCTCCTTACCTGAAGAATTTCATGACATGGACTCACATTTTGAAATTTCCAAGGTAGAAATGAAAACAGATTTGAAAATAGTTAGTGCGGCAATCACTGAGATTACACACGATATTGTCAAAAGCAACTCCTTATCTGAAAGAGGTGTTCTGAAAGCGTTTACCAAAAGTGTTTCTTTGCTGTTCCACTGCGAAATATGTGATTACCTTTGTGTTAGCGAGGATGTAGTAAAGATATACGCAACCTCTTTTGAACCTGCAAATAATGAAGATTTTGAATCACAGCTTCAGGACAGCGAACATTATAAATGCGGAGAAGGTATAACAGGAGCAATTATGCTTGGCAACCCAACTGATCCCTTCTTTCATGTGGGCACTAATAGTTTAGTTTGCGATGGGAGACAATCTCCATGGCACACTAATGCATATGCGAAATTTTATCAAGAAGAAGCTCTGCAAGACTTTTGGGTGTTTCCGCTTTACGAGGACTCAGAATTAGTAGCAGCATTTCGTGTAATCAATAAAACTGTCAATGAAGATGAAATTCCTTATTGGACATATGCCGAAAGGTTGCAGTTGATTTATTTAGCCAGATGGTTCCAGGAGTTTTTCAGGTTGTGTCAAAAATATACGCAGGAATCCATACTAAAAAGCGATAACTGTGAGACTCCGCCCAAATATATAATTACTCGGACAATCTTTTCTGATTGCTTTCAGGAAAATGCGCAGAAATGGATTCAACAAGATCAATTTGAGTTTTTAATCGAACATTTAACACAAATTGTTCACAGAAAAATAGAAAAGAAAAAAGTCGGCTGTTGCATAATATTATGTCATTCCAGAGATATTGAACATCTTTGCACACGGAGCACGCTAAAGGATTTTATCATATTTGATAATTCCCCCGAAAACATTAAGAATTATAATGATATAAAAACTTGTTTGCATAAAGCTGCTGAAAATTACAGCATCATTCTACCGACTTCCGGAGCCTTTATTTGGGATGAGAATATAACTTTTAAAGGAGTAAAATCGCTAGGCCCAAAGCCTCTGGAAATAGAAAGCGATGATCCGAATTATCTGGAGAAGATTACACAAAATTATCCCAATGCGTTTGCTTTTTTCCTGGAAAGGGGACAAAATTCAATCCTCGTTTACTATAGGGGTAGGTTGGAATACGAATATTATTTGTCTGATTATGACGGTAGTTGGAATATACGCTCATATTCCTCTTTGTTGGATCAAATAAAGTCCACACTGAGGATTGCCACCTCTGAGGGGATCAAAACCAAAACCATCGAAAAAGTTTTCAGTGCTGTCTGGTGGATGTCTTATAAAGTAATTGGAACAATGATCGTTATTACAAAACCGGATATGATTAAGCAGCTAAAAGAAAACTCTGAGCAAGGCAGGGAAATTGAAAAGCCGTTTGATGATTTAAAACCCAATATGATTTATGATTTAGCAATGCTGGATGGGGCAATCCTGATGGATGAAGAAGGGATGGTATATTATGGAGGCGTACATTTTAAATATATTAACAGTTTAACTGAAAAAATGGAAATAGAACTACAGCATAAAGGAACAAGGCACCATCAAGCAGGTCATATTGTATGTGCAGAAAACGATACCCTGGTTTTTACTGTTTCCGAAAACAGAGGTATAGGTGCTTTTTATCAAAAACAAACCATTTTCATGGACAAGTAAATATTGATAAGTAAATTAAGAAAGGAATGAGCTAATGCACACTTATTCACTTGGAGGGAAAAAAGATAAAAGCCGGGTGACGGTATTATCAGTTTTGTTCTGTATAAGTGTGGTTATTTGCACGCTAATTAATAATGGAATTGAGTACTTTGCTGCTTTGTGGCCCCATGCCTTTTCTGATATTAATAACTTTTTGAATAACTGGTCGTTTTTAGACTTTTCACTTGGTAATATATCCGTGTTTATCATTTTTGGTTTTATTTATTGGGTATTTGATAAATGGATATGGAACTATGGATTAATCAAAAAAATTATTGGCATTCCAGATTTTTCCGGGGTGTGGAAAGGTGAGTTGGAATCCTCATTCGATATGACAAAGACATTTAAAATAAATATGGAAATCAGGCAGACATGGAGTAAAATTAACATTGTATCATCTTTTGACGATTCCGAATCTTACAGTGATTCAGCATTGATTGATCCGGACCACGGGTTGGGAAAACTATTGAAGTTTACTTATACCAATCGTGCGCAAAACCTAAGTTGGGATCACGAAGGGCATCGAGGAGTAAACGAGTTGGTGTTAAGTGATTATAACCATTCCTTGAAGAGATATATGGTTTTGCATGGGAACTACTTCAATAACAGAGGGAAAACAGGCAATAAAGGAATCATTAAAATGAGGCGTGTTGATTAAACCGTAGAAATGTTTACTGTTTTTATTTCTATTACCATTAATATATGTGCTTATATTTTTTGTAGGATTTTCAACCCCAATAGCCATCTACTTCATTTATTTTTTCTATTAGCATCAACCCAACCCTCCATAAAAAATCATTTTTTGCCATTTCCTGATAACCCATGAAGTTTCCGGATGATTTTATCCTTCAGAATAATTCCTGCAATGAACAGTATCAGTGCGGCAACCGAGAGTGCTATCACTATGCCATAGTTCCCTTTCTGCATATTGTGTCCCAGATAGGATGAAGCAAGCAATGCCGGTAACCTGCCAACTGTAATGATGATAAAAAACCTTAATGGTTTCACAGGGGTAATTCCCGCGATATAAGTCAAGATATCCTTCGGGATTCCCGGAATCAGAAAAAAGAGAAGCATAGCTATTTCCGATTTCTCGCTATTGATCATAAAGTTGAATTTTTCAAGCTGCCTGGGTGATACCAGCAGCTTGACAACAGGATAGCCCAATAGCCGGGCTATGAAGAAAACTATTATTGAACCCAGTGCGATGCCGGTCAGCGAATAAAGCGTACCAAACCAGGTGCCGTAGATATAACCTCCCGCAAGCTGGACAACTTCTCCCGGTATCGCCGCCACTACCACCTGCAGCATCTGTATCCCCGTAAATACGAGAACACCCTTCCAACCAAAAGAATTGAGCAGTCTCCTGAAATCTTCCGGCTTCCTTGCAAGTGCCGTAAGCTGCGGGCCGAATCTGACAGCGGCATAGGCGGTCAGCCCGAGGAATACGGTGATCAGTACGATGTAGATCCAAAGCTTCTTCTTATTTTCTTTTTCCATCTCTCTGACGCTGTTTATCATTTATTCATTCCCGCACTGTTCAGATTCTAGCCGATATCGTTTGCAAAAAAGATTTGCACAAGGCGTATTCTGTTTTTTCAAAGAAACTGCAGTCAATACCGGTAAAAATAAAGAGCTGAAATTCTATTATTGTATATTATAATACGTTCATACTTGCGGCTTGTCTCAGAAAATTGTCAGTTGTTTATCTTCGGTATCTTCCTCCCTGAAATAGCATCCTACAGCCGGTATGGTCTTTGTTCTGTAATATAAGGGATTTTTGATTCCTGATGCTTCAATGGACTTTATTGCACACATGAAACTGCCCTTCTTCTCCTTGAGCACCTGGACCCCCTGTGAATCGCGCGAAGACTTTGGGCTTATGTTGTTCGTATTGAAAATAAGCACTTTTTTGATGTTGCTATAGGCAACAAGCTCCACATCACTGTCAAGATATCTGATGTCAATTACCGGAGACTTGTCGGAATAGGCATTGGCCAGCTTCTTGCGGTTCGTTTTGGTCGCATAGCTTTCCAGTTCGATTTTTGCACTTTTCCCATTTTCGAACGAAAACAGCATCCAACCGCTGTAATTATCCGTAGCCACCATGTAAATGATTTTCTCCCCCTCCTCCAGCTGAAGAAGATTGGTTAAAAACTCGCCGAGGGAACTTGCCTTGCAGTCGTTGATGTCATATATGCGCAGCTTGTATACCTTCTGGCGGTTGGAGAACAGCAGGAGCTCCGCTTTATTGTGGGTTTCTATTTCCTGGAGGATCGCGTCGTCCTCTTTGATCTTGTGCTCCGGATTTGCCCTTAGTGATACCAAAGGGATCTTTTTCAAATAATTCTGCTCCGTCAGGAAGAGCTTTAATTTATAATCCTCAATCATATGCTCATCTGTGATCTCTTCAACATGCTCATCCAGTACGATTTCTGTACATCTGGGCTTCGCATGCTTTTTTGAGACTTCGTTGAGCTGCCTGACAATGATTTTACGTATTTTTCGCTCATCGCCATAGATTTCCCTCAGTTCGGTAATTTCCTTCTTCAGCGTCTCCACTTCCCCGACCCGGTCCATGATATACTCTCTATTGAGGTTTCTGAGCTTGATCTCGGCAATAAAATCCGCCTGTATGCGGTCTATTTCAAAGCCTTCCATCAGGTTAGGCACTACCTGTGTATCGTGCTCCGTCTCTCTGATGATTGCAATAGCCTTGTCAATATTCAAAAGAATTTTGCTTAAACCAACCAACAGGTGCAGCTTTTCTTCCTTCCTGTCGATGTCAAACAACGTCTGCCTTTTGATACAGCCTATCCTGAATAACAGCCATTCCTTGAGAATGCTTCTGATTCCCATGACCCTGGGGTTTCCGTCCACAAGTATATTGAAGTTGCAGTTGAAGGCGTCCTGAAGTGCAGTCAATTTAAAGAGCTTGTTCATAATGGCATCAGGGTCTGCGCTTTTTCGGATGTCCAGCGTAATTTTCAGGCCCTCCAGATCCGTTTCGTCCCTGACGTCGGTAATATCCTTGATCTTGCCGCTTTTGACCAGTTCGATCACTGAATCAATAATCGCTTCTGATGTGGTGGTATACGGAATTTCATAGATCTCGATACAACTGTTTTTCTTGTCAAAATTATACTTTGCCCTTACTTTAAAGCCGCCCCTGCCAGTCTCGAAAATTTCACGGATTTCCTTCTCGTTATAGATAAGGAGCCCGCCGGTCGAAAAATCCGGAGCCTTGATATATTGAAGCATATCGGCATTTTCATCAGAAATATAGGCAACTGTGGCATCGCAGATTTCCTTCAGGTTAAAGCTGCACAAATTGCTCGCCATGCCTACGGCAATACCCTGGTTTGCGTTTACAAGAACACTTGGGAAAGTTGCCGGCAACAGCGAGGGTTCCTTCATGGTACCATCATAGTTGTCGAAAAAATCGACTGTGTTCTTGTCAAGATCGCGGAACAATTCTTCGCAGAGTTTTTCCAGTTTTACCTCCGTATATCGTGCAGCAGCAAAGCGCATGTCCCTGGAGTACTGTCTGCCCATATTGCCCTTCGAATCGATATAGGCATGCAGCAGGGCGTTATTCCCCCTGGTCAGTCTGACAAGTGTCTCATAGATGGCTTGATCGCCGTGCGGATTCAGCTTCATCGTCTGACCGACGACATTGGCGGACTTGGTTCTTCCGCCTGTCAGAAGACCCATTTTGTACATGGTATACAGGAGCTTCCTGTGTGATGGCTTGAAGCCGTCGATCTCCGGAATTGCCCTGGAAATGATGACACTCATCGCATAGGGCATATAATTCTGTTCCAGCGTATCCACTATTTTTTGTGTAACCAGATTCTTATCCGACATCGTAATAACCTCTCTTAAGTGGTCTTGTTACTTTATTCAAATCCGAGCAGTAATTCAGATCTTTATTCCATTAAGGGCATATCTGATGGTAGTTGTCGCTGAATCACTCATAATCAGCACTCCTGCAGACAATATGATCTACTTGTCAGTATACCGTTCAGCGTTTGCATTTATTGAACCTCAAGATACGGTATCATTCCTGCCAGCCATGTTCAATCCAATTCAGCTTACGTCAATCATATCCAGATACTCGTGTCCATGTTCCTCAATAAAGCCTTTCCTTCCCTGCAGGTTATCACCCAGCAGCAGGTCAAACACCAGCTCCGTCCTCATTAACTCATCCGGCTCAATCTTGATCAGTCTTCTGGTTTCGGGGTTCATCGTGGTCTGCCACATCATTTCCGGCTCATTTTCTCCGAGGCCTTTGGAGCGTTGCATGTTATACTTGGTTCCGCTGAGTCTGGAAAGTATTTGCACCTTTTCCTTCTCCGTATAGGCGAAATAGGTTTTTCCCTTGCTGGTAATTTCAAATAACGGAGATTCCGCAATATACACCTTCCCCGATTGAATCAGGGAGGGAACCAGCCTGTACAGCATGGCAAGGATCAGCGTCCTGATCTGAAAGCCGTCCACGTCGGCATCCGTACAGATGATTACCTTATCCCATCTGAGGTTGTCCAGGTCGAAGGTGTTCAGGTCCTTATTGTGCCTTGACTTTATCTCGACCCCGCAGCCAAGAACCTTCAGCAGGTCAACAATGATTTCATTTTTGAAGATGCTGTCGTATTCTGCCTTCAGACAGTTGAGAATCTTGCCCCTCACAGGCATGATCGCCTGGAAATCGGCATCACGTCCCATTTTACAGGAGCCCAGTGCCGAATCGCCTTCCACAATGTAAAGTTCCCGTCTTTTCAAGTCCTTTGTCCTGCAGTCCACAAATTTCTTGACCCTGTTGGACATGTCAATTGCTCCGCCGAGCTTCTTTTTTATATTGATCCTTGTTTTCTCCGCAGTTTCACGGCTTCGCTTGTTTACAAGGATCTGTTCCACAATTTTGTCACTTTCCAGTTTGTTTTCAATCAGATAGATCTCAAGCTGCTGCTTCAGGAAATCCGTCATGGCTTCCTGAATGAACTTGTTGGTAATGGATTTCTTGGTCTGGTTCTCATAGCTGGTCACCGTTGAAAATGAACTGGTGACGAGCACCAGGCTGTCCTGAATGTCAGCGAAGGTGATCTTTGCTTCGTCCTTGTTATATTTGCCCTTGTTCTTGATGGCTTTGTCAAGTTCATAAACCAATGCCGCCTTAACGGCCTTATCCGGAGAACCGCCATGTTCAAGAAAGCTGGAATTATGGTAGTATTCCAGCAGATTGATCTCATTATTGAAACAGAACGCAACCTGCATCTTTACCCTGTATTCAGG
>JAEWQC010000115.1 GCA_023399355.1 Bacillota bacterium
GAGGATAACCGGGCAATCAGCATGGTGCAGATTGATATCAGCTACCAGAAAATCAATGAAGCCATGAGTTATATGGAAACTTCGGGTCAGGACAAAGTATTTATTGCGGACAAAAAGGGAAATGTCATTTACGCACGGGATAAAAGCCTGACAGGGAAGTCCGCCGGTAATGTGACGGTTGCAGGCAAACAGCTCAAAACCATCGTGGATAAGGTCGGAAGCCGTGACAAGGTGGGCCTGGATAATCTGACGGTCCGGAGATGCGCTATTAAAGGAAGCGATTGGACGATTATCCAGATAAACAGTGATCAGATGTTGAAACAGGAGATAAACAAGTTTAAAAAACTCTGGGCAACAATAGCCATTATCTGTATGGTGCTGGCAGGAGCAATTGCATTGAGCCTGTCCCTGGGCATTACCAGACCTATCACCAAACTGATAAGGAGTATGAAAAAAGTCAGCCGCGGAGATTTCAACACAAAGGTAGAGGTGGTTGCAGACAAGGATCTGGCTGAACTCGTGGACAGCTTCAATATGATGATCCTGGAAGTGGATAAATTGATGAAGGAGAACCTCAAGAAGGAACGCGAACGGCTCACCATGGAATTGACGGCATTGAACAGCCAGATCAATTCACATTTCCTGTACAATACCCTGAATGCCATGAAATGGATGGCTGTACAAAAAGGTGAAAACGAAATTGCCAGGATGATTGTCTCTCTGGTGAATATGCTGGAATACAGCTGTAAAAATGTGGATATTCCAGTACCCATTCCTGAGGAGGTGCAGTTTATCAAAGATTATTTGTACATTCAGGGGATCAGATATAAAAATCACATCGAGGTGGAATATATCTTTGACAAAGAACTTGATAACTGCATGATCCTTAAAATACTCCTGCAGCCCGTTGTCGAAAATGCTATTTTGCACGGCTTTGGAAATGAAAGCAGGGACAACAGGATTTCCATCCAAGGCAGGATCCATGAGGATTGTGTCAAAGTACAAATAAGGGATAACGGAATAGGATTCCATTATGATGGATTTGACAAGCTTACGGGGATTGGATTGCAGAATATTCGCGACAGGTTGAATTTGAACTATGGGGAAGGCTATGACATCACGATTGAGAGTGAAATCGGAGCAGGTACCTGTGTGACGGTAGTTATACCCATTGTGAGAAAGGCGGAGGCTTCCGGGGATGAAAATATTGGTGGTTGAGGATGAAGCATATGCCAGAACGGCAATCGAGGAGAGCATAAAGGCAGCGGACAAAAGCCTTCAGGTATTTGCTGCCGAGACCGGAGAAAGTGCTCTGGCCATGCTTGAAAAAGAGCCTTTTGAGGTTGTTTTGACAGATATAAAAATGCCTGGTATGGATGGACTGGAATTGCTTGCAGAGATCAGAAAACTTGATCTGGCGGTTCAGGTCATTATTTTGAGCAGTTACAATGATTTTGGCCTGACCAGGCAGGCAGTACAGCTTGGCGCCTTTGACTACCTGTTCAAACCGGCAATGATGCCCAATGATATCATGGAAGTGATTCAAAAGGCCTTATGCAGGCAAAAGGAAATATTGTGCAAAAAAGATCGGAATCCCGACAGGAAAGATGTATTCTGCCAGATGAGCCAGGAGATGAAAATTGCGCTGGAGTATATTCATGACAAATTGTGTGATAATAATCTGTCCCTTCAGACGGCCGCGGATCATGCGGGGTTGAGCAGGAATTATTTCAGTAAGGTTTTCAAGGAGACTATGGGAGAAAATTTTATTGACTATGTTACCCGGCTGCGTGTCGAAAAGGCGAAGGATCTTTATACAACCACCGGCATGAAAATTTATGAAATAGCAGAGGAGGTGGGCTATTCCGATTGGCATTACTTATACAGTGTTTATAAGAAACATGAGGGGCATTCCATGTCCAGAGAGATGAACGGAAAAGAAACCGGCAGAAAGTGACCTGATTCCGCTGCCGGCAGATGGGAAAACATGCGGGGCAGATGTTAAAACAAGATAAGAGGGCATTTAAAATAGCAAACTCACAAGAGATAGTGTAAAGTAACGTATGAAAAACGCGAGATGGAAATAGTAGGATGGAGGGGATAAATATGAATGCTGCATATAAAAACAAACAGCTGCCCATTGAAGAAAGAGTCGGTATACTGCTGGAGCAGATGACACTGGAAGAGAAAATCGGGCAGATGATACAAATCAGCATCAGCCAGGACATTATTACATATGTGGATGGCAGTGCCGTTATGAGCCAGCGTTATTTGACGGACGAGGAAATTCATGATATGGTATTCAGCCGCCATACCGGTTCTTTCCTGCACGCAACCGGGGAAAAAGCCCGCAGGATTCAGGAAATGGCGTTGTCAAGCCGACTTGGAATACCGGTGCTTTTTGGTATCGATGCAATCCATGGGCATTGTATTCATAATGGATCTACCGTATTTCCCACCCAACTGGGCATGTCCTGCAGCTGGAATCCTGATTTGGTGGAGGAAATGGGAAGGGTGACTGCCAGGGAGGTAGCAGCAGATGGTCTGCACTGGACTTTTTCACCGGTTTTGTGCCTGGGAAGGGATACAAGATGGGGTCGGATCGATGAAACGTTTGGAGAAGATCCATACCTGGCTGGAGAAATGGGTGCCGCGATCATAAAGGGATATCAGGGAAAGGATCTTTCGGAACCGGACAGCATCATGGCATGTGCCAAGCACTTTATTGCATACGGCGAATCCACCGGCGGCAGGGATTCCTATGACTCGCAGATTACCGGCCGAAAGCTCAGGGATACCTTTCTGCCGCCTTTCCGAAAGGCGATAGAAGCCGGATGCGCCACTGTCATGGCAGGATACCAGACGATTGACGGAGTTCCCATGTCAGCCAATAAAGAGCTTCTGAAGGGTATGCTCAAGGAAGAACTTGGATTCAAGGGCTATGTGGTAACAGACTGGAATAATACAGGCCATCTGATCAGCACCCAGAACACGGCAAAGGATATGGAGGAAGCCAGCCGGATGGTAATTGAAGCAGGCAATGACATGATCATGAATACGCCGGAATTCTATGATGCCGCTCTTACACTTGTCAGAAACGGCGCAGTACAGGAAAGCCTTATTGATAGTGCGGTGGGGCATATTCTTTTCATCAAGTTCAAAATGGGGCTTTTTGATGGAAATCATATTGCAGCGGCTGCAAACAGAACAGAGGTCTTTTCCAACCCAGTGCATCTGGACATCAATTTGAGACTTGCAAGAGAGTCGGTTGTGCTTCTGGAAAACAAAAATAATACACTGCCCTTGAAAAAGGAACTCAAAAAAATTGCTGTAATCGGTCCGAATGCGGATGATATCAAGTCGCAATATGGTGATTGGTCTTGCTTTACACACCCATTCCCCAATGATTCCGTTCCGGAACGACCCTATTACACAATGCTTGAAGGCATCAGGGAAGCTGCGGCCGCCCATGAGGTGCAGGTCGTTTATCACAAGGGATGTGAAGTGATGGACAAAAAGGATGCATCCATTCATGAAGCAGTTCGGGCAGCAGCAGCATCGGACGTCATTGTAGCTGTGGTCGGCGATTGCATTGAACAGAACGGAGAATTCAGGGACAGGGCGGATCTGAATTTGTCGGGAGCACAGCTGCAGCTTCTGCAAGCACTCAAAGACCTTGATAAGCCGTTGGTTGTAATTCTTGTGAATGGAAAGCCCTTGTCCGTACCCTGGGTGAAGGAGAATGCAGATGCCCTGCTGGAGACATTCAATTCAGGTATGTTCGGCGGCAAAGCGGCAGGGGAGATCTTGTTCGGGAAGACAAATCCCAATGGCAGATTGTCAATTTCCTTTCCTTATCATTCCGGACAACTGCCGGTATACTACAACCAGATAAGAGGATGGCACGGCGGCCGGTATATGGATATGCCCGCAGAACCTTTGTATGCATTCGGCTATGGACTGTCGTATTCCGTGTTCCGGTATGACGGGCTGACATTGTCAAGGGAGAAAGGCGGGAAAGATGATTTGTTATACGTGCAAGTCAATGTTACCAACATAAGCGGATGGGATGGCTGTGAAACAGTCCAGCTCTATGTTCGCAGCCGGACAAGTTCTTTTGCGGCACCGGTACGGCAATTGAAAGGATTTAAAAAGCTTCCCGTAAAAGCAGGTGAAACCTGTCCGGTGGTCCTGCCGCTGCCTGTCTGTGAATTGTCCGTCGCGAATGATTACGGGCAGTATATTCTGGAGTCCGGCATATATGACATTATGGCGGGGCCGGATTCAAGAGAGCAATCCTTGCTGAAAGCTTCGTTCCAGGTGGTCTGAATCACCTGGAGTAAAAACGAAGTAAGCGTGGATTGCTGGTTGATTATTAAAACGATATTAGTGATGGCGAATTGTGGTTTGCCTCTCCCCAAAGGGGCGCTGGCCAGGCGATCAGAATTGCTGCCGTTTTGCGAGCCCCAGCCACAAAATACGAACAAGCCTCTCTGCTTCGTTGTTGACATCTATGGTTTCTCCGGTGATGAGAATATCGCCGGCCCGTTGTCCGATCAGCGCCTGAAACGCAAAGGCAGCATCGTCCTTGCTGATGCCGGGGGCTAAATCATTTTCCCCTGCAGTTATAATATTCTTTATCTGTGCAAAACTGGCCTGACGCCATTTGACAAGGTTTGCTGAAACAGAAGCCGATAAAACAGGGGCTTCCTTGAAAATCAGGTAATACACTTCCCGATTTTCATGGATCTGCTTCAGGATTTTTCTTGCCGCATCTTCTAATTTATCCCGGCAGTCCTTACCGTGAGGGATAATTTCACGCACTTCGGCTGCAGCCTGGTCGACGAGTCCGATTAAAATCTGTTCTTTGCTGGTGTAGTACTCATAAAAAGTGGTTCTTGCGACACCTGCCGTCTTTGCTATATCACTGATCACAACATTTTGAAACCCTTTTTCTGCGAACAGCTTCACTGACGCGTCCAGTATTTCCTGCCTGCGCAGATCCGGCTTTTTCCGAATTCGAGTCATGCTTTCACCATCCAATATCAAATAAAAATCCTTGCACAAGTTTATCATAGGTTTCCTGCCGGCACAAGTTTGACGGGTCGAAGGAATTATGGATGATCTCAAGTCTTGCGTTTGGTATTGCACCTATCATCCGGTGCATATATTGAATGAGAATTTTTGAATAATCACCAACCATGCCAAGAGCGGGGCAGGTTGCTTTCCCCAATTGACTTGTATGATCCGCCCGATTGATAGCAAGTCTTTGCAGCAGGACTTCCCGACTGCGCATATTCTGAAATGCTTTGACCATATATTTCTGTGCTAACGGCCATTTCTTGTATTGCCATTTCACCGAGGGCACCAGCAGGTACGGAACGTAATAGGCCCATAGACTGACATACTGGCTGGCAAGAAGGAAGGACTCCTGCAGGCTTTTAACCTTGGTATCTCCAAAAGAATCGGATATTGCTAATCCGGTTACTTTTTGAGGATAGCGCAATACAAAGTGCTGGCAAAACACACCACCGTAGGATATGCCGCAGAATACCGCTTTCCCGATCTTCAAATGATCCAGCAATGCGGCAATATCATCACATTGTCTGTCCAGGACCGTTGATATCGGCCCGGTCAGCTTGCCGGAATTACCATTGCCCCGAATATCGGGGCATATAACACGATATGAGCTTGAGAAGGTACCAACCTGAGGTTCGAACATTGTATGATCCGCCCCAAGCCCATGAATAAAGAGGATTGGATTCCCCTCACCGTTGTCAGTGTAAAACAAATCGCCATGATTGACTTTTATGGATGTCATTTAATATCACCACCTTTTGTATAATAAAATCATTATACCGACATAGCGTCGGTAGGTCAATGACATGTTAGAAAGATGTTTGCAAATGTCGTTGTTTATCACAGCACGCCAATTTTGTTTGGGCCTTATTAAATAAATGAAGCATAATAATGAAGTGGTATTGATCAGATTTCTGATATAATAATATTGTGCCGCTGGAAGCGGGTTTGAAAAACAGGTTATCGCATATAATCATTGGACACATAAAATTAGGAGGAGATAAATGGATTCTAATAGTGTGGTTATTGTAACGGGTGCGAATTCCGGGATGGGGAAGGCGATCTCAGTGGAACTGGCCAGGACGGGTGCGGCGGTTGTCATGCTCTGCCGCAGCAAGTCGCGGGGAGAAGCAGCCTTGGCCGAGGTCCGTGCCTCAAGCGGAAACAAATCTGTTGAACTGATGTTGTGTGATCTTGGCTCTCAAAAAAGCATCAGAGATTTTTGCAATGAATTCAAAAAAACGCATCAACGACTTGATGCTCTGGTGAATAATGCAGGAGCTATCCTGTTGAATCGCCAACTGACCGAGGACGGATATGAGCTTCAGTTTGGCGTAAATCATCTGGGCCATTTTCTCCTGACCAACGAACTTCTTGATCTGCTTATTTCCAGCGCACCTTCAAGAATTGTCAATGTAGCTTCGGGTGCACATAAAATCGGAAAGATTCACTTTGAAGATGTCAGCCTTTCGAAGAATTATACGGTATGGCGTGCCTATGCACAAGCCAAACTGGCAAATATTTTATTCACCTATGAGCTGGCAGAGCACCTGAAGGATACCGGCGTTACAGTAAATTGCCTGCATCCCGGAGCGGTGGCCACGAATATGGGCGTTGACAGGGATACAGGCTTTGGCAAACTCATCACAGGTATGCTGAAACCATTTTTCCTGACTCCGGAACAAGGCGCTGAAACAGCGATATATCTCGCAACTTCAAATGACGTGGCCGGAATAACAGGCAAATACTTTTACCGCAAACGTCCCATTCCATCCTCAAAGAGATCTTATGACAAGAGTGCTGCTAAAAAGCTCTGGGATATGAGTGAGGATATGACAGGGCTGAAAGGCTGAGTTCGAGGAATAAATACCCCAAAACACCTCTATCACAATGAAAAACTATCCTGGAGGTCGGTTTGCGATGGACATGAGCATTATTTACTACTATGCTTACACTGTAATCTTAAATTATACTACCCTTGCTTAATCTTACACAACAGGATCTGATCAAGTAAGTGAATACTGGGGAATAGGTGAATATGACGAAGGTGGATCTGACGAAGGTGGATCTGCAATAATCCCATGCGCTGCTGTTTGCCATGTTAACGTTAATGAAATATACACAAGAAAAAGCAATGGATTTACAACAATAAGTTCTACTATCTTCGCATATGCAAGTGATTGGAATGGTACAATTGGCGGGTACGATCTTATTGTTCAGGCTGGATCTCAAGTCAGTTTCGGGAGTAATGGCAGCCAATCACTAAGTCCGGATTATAATTATTTAGCTGGTTCGGATTGGATTTGTAGTTGCATGAGTAGTACATCATGCGTGCACTATATAACATCACAAATAACGGCAACTGGCTCCGGTTCTTTCTATGCGCCTGATGCGGTCATCTGGCCACCTCTTTATATTCAATCAAACACTAGACTGCATACGGCATCCACTACATTTTAATACATATTAATATATTTTCATATAATAAGTGAAGGAGAGGAAATATGAAATTAAAACTAAAAACAAAAAAGATAATGGGGATTATAAGTATCGTATTGGTTGTCTTGGCATTAAGTTTTGGCGCTGTATATGCAGTGCAAGGGGATAATCTTGCCAAGCTTTTTGGAAAACAACAGGCGGATATCCTTGCAAATGCAGGAAATGATATAGTTGCTACGATTGATGGTGAAAAAATTTCGAAAAAGGGATTTGAAACTTACAAACTATTTATAAATAATGGAGACAATAAACTTTCGGATAAACAAATTTTGGAGAAAATAATTGAAAGAAAAGCAATAAATGATGAAGCTATCAAAGAAGGCTTATCTGCGACAGATGAGGAAGTAGCAAGTTTAGTAAATTCAGCCCAAAATATGAAAGAAAACGACGAACGTTATTTGGCATTTAAAGAATACCTAGGTGGCTTAAGCATGACAGAAGATCAGTATTGGGAAAGTGTAAAACCTGCTTACAAAAAGTTTATTACTTGTGGGAAATTTAAAAATTCGTTAAAAGAAAAGTATGCTAAAGAAAATGACATTAAAGATAAAACGGAATTGGATAACAATTTCCGTGATTATTATAATCAATATGTTCAAGAATTAAAGGGCGAAGTTAAGGTGGAGACAGATATTAAATAAATACTAATTAATTCAACACAAATAATAGTAGGTAAAACCCCTCCAGTTTACAACAGATAATGCATGGACTTTCAAGCTTATAATCCTATCTAAATTGATATGCTATTTCATCCATTCTATTAGGTAAAGATAATAGGATAGTCATCTGTTAACCTATTTCATCGATCACAACGCTTTTCATCAATATTTCTATTAACATCTTGATTATAAACATCTATTATCCAGTTTATGTATCGAGCTGTGCATTGACAAATAAAACATTAAATGGTAATATGTAGAAAATGTGAGAGCAAATACAAGGCATTTCAAATTCATTTAATCTATATTAAAAAGCAATACAAAATAGCCGGGACTACATTGCGCCAATTGCGGAATAATATTTATCAGGTAAATACCAATTTTATAAAAATCCTTAAAATATATTCAAAACATTAATTTTGGAGGTGGAGATATATGAGTGAAAAATTGTTAAGAAACCCGGATGTTGTTATGAGGGAGGAGGACGACGAAGCTTTGCTATATTGTGCCGAAGATGATGATTTGGGCGTGGGAAATGTATCATTCCTGAACAAGACCGGAAAGATTATTTGGCAGCTTTGCGACGGTAGTTGTTCCGGTGATGAAATTGTCGAAATTTTCTTCAGTAAATTCACAGATACTCCCAAAGATGAACTTAAGACGGATATTGAAACTTTCATCGACAGTCTCCTTAAAAAGAGGTGGCTTATCAATGTATAACTCCGGTGCCCAAAAGGAGAGAATTTTATCATCGCCTTTAGGAATCGTTATCGCAGTCACAAGCCGATGTAATCTTTCATGTCCGTATTGTGGACAGAATGCGGATGCAAAAGCTGTTGATGCTTTGAATCTGCCGGTATTGAAAAGAATTTTTAAAGAATGCGAAGATGCAAATGTAATTAAAATTGATATAACCGGCGGAGAACCGTTTATCCGGCCGGATATATTTGATATTTTATCTTCAATCGGACCCAGGCAGCGGGTTATGCTTAAAACAAATGCCATGCTGCTGGACAGGGAGGCTGCCGGAAGACTGTCAATGTATAAAAATCTTGCCGGCGTGGGAGTGAGCGTCGATGGTGGCAGTGCGGATATTCATGAGCTTACCAGAGGGAAAGGTTCCTTTGAGAAGGTTTTGAAAGGCATTTCCTATCTGGTGGAAAACAATATCAAGGTTGGCTTTATGGTAACTGTAAACAGGAACAATGCCAAAAAGCTTGAAGATATCGTTTTGTTGTGCAGAGAAACCGGAGCAAGCAACGTTTCGCTCAATCGCCCCTATTTTGTCGGAAGGGGAAGTAATGAAACATGTTTTCACTTTACGTCTCGGGAATTCGGTGATACAGCTCTAATGATACGAAGTCTGAAAAACAAATACGGCAAAATGATTGAAGACAATGAGTGGGCTTTTAGAGCTGAAATTGAGGATATGAAAAAGAAATTGGAGGAATCCGGCTATCAAAAGATGGAAGGATTAAGTTTTAAAGGCTGTAATCTAGGCACTTCGATTTTATTTATCAATAGCGACGGGGGTGTTTCACCCTGCAGCTTTATGCCGGAGCTTTCATGCGACAGTATTCTGTATAAATCCTTAATGGATATCTGGCGGAATTCTCAAGGGATCAATGATATGAGAAAGCAGTTTGATGCTTATAGTAAAAGCACATCTTATGCAAAGCAATGCGGCAGGACCTGCAAATATGCGTCTATCTGCCCGCCTGGCTGCCGCGCAAACAGCTTATGCCTTTATGGGCATTTTGATGGAATTGATCCTTTTGTATGTATGGCGGATAAGTATTCAACTTTGCTTATTAAGGAGGGGTGTATATGACCTCATATGCTGGAAAGGATGTTCATGCATTAACTTCTGTTTATGTTTACCTCACATGGAGATGCAATCTGAGATGCATACATTGCTGGGTTGAAGGCGGAGAGCATGAAACAAGCGAGGAAGTCAATACGGAATTGATTACTTCCTTATTGGATCAGGCTGTGGATTTAGGCCTGAAAAATATTAAGTTTACCGGCGGTGAACCAACGCTTTGCTGGGACAAAATTGTCAGCATTGTAAATCACACAAAGAACAAGGGCCTTGCTTATTCTATTGAATCGAACGGACTTTTACTGGACGAACATAAAATTATGTTTGCAAAAGAGAACAACATAACAGTTTCTGTAAGTCTCAACGGCAGAAATGCTCAAATTAATGATAAGTTTACAAGAATACCCGGGTCATTTGATACAGCGATTAAAGCAATAGGTAAAATGACAGAACTGGGATATAAACCGGCAACCCTTGTTGCCAGTGTCTATAAGGGCAATATAAGCGAACTGGCGGAAGATATCCTGTTTTATGACATATTGGGAATTGAAACCATCAAAATCAACCCGATAATAAGCATAGGCCGTGGCGCCGCATTGGACAGGGAAAATGCACTATTGGATATTGAGGATCATTTTGAACTGGCTAAACTGATCAAATCTCTTCAAAAAATTGTTAAAAGTAATATTTTTTTGCATGAGCCATTCTGCCTTCGTTCTTACAATAGCATAAAGGTGAATGGAGCGGGAAGATGCGGCATTAAACAGCTTTTAAGCATACTACCCGATGGTAATATCTCACTATGCGGGTATGGAGGGGTAGATCCGCGTGTTATTCTGGGTAAATGGAACCCCGATTCACATTTGCAGGACGTCTGGTCAGACCATCCCGTACTATCCGAACTTCGCAGAATTGATGGCAGCAATCTCAAGGGGGCTTGTGAGAAATGTTTGCATAAAGAGATATGCCAGGGTGATTGCAAAATATTAACATTCAAAGAATTTGGCTGCTGGGATATGCCATTGCCATTGTGCCATAAAATGGAGAATAATGGAGTATTCCCAAAATCCAGGGTTATGGTGTGCTAGAGTAATGCTTTGCCGGATTTCATTATCTGATAAAATTTGAAAGGAGATTGATAGTATGGTGAACAATATATTAGACAACATTACTTCGTATGAAAAGCCCGAGATGATTGAAATAGGCAATTTGGAAGCATTTGCTCAGGGGGCCTGCAGCTCCGGCAGCTGTGGGTGCTATTGCAGCTCCGGTTCAAAATAACAGCAATAAAGTGTGACAGTAACAAGTACCGACTACCTTACATAGTTAATTTGTTTATATTTAAACGTTTTCTTTAGCAGTCATTAAACAGGAATGAAATCCGGCATTCTTATTTTACGACCCAAAGGTGGAACATGATTAAAAGATTATTAAATAATATTATGATGGTGCGGCGTTTGTTTCCCAATCTGGCAAGGCAAATGCTAATAACTTGCGTAATAATTGCAGGCGGCATATTGATTACAATTTGTACCGCAATCTTTTTACGCCAGAGTACGGACAGAATAGAAAACGCAAGTGCATTTTCTGATGTCAGCCATATTCTGATTACTTTTGCCTTGTTAACGATTTTTAGCGGTTTATTGAAATTCATTCAGGATTATGTTCCGAATAAGTTCATATTGATTGAAAGCGTCAATCTAAAACGGAATATTGTTGCCCATTTTACTGATGTGGAGCTTGGTGCATTGAACAACAATAAATCCGGTGATTTGATTACTCGTGTTAATAATGATATCGGTGTGGTAGCCGGTTTTCTTGGGTATGACGGAATTAACAGCCTGGCGTGGGTGGTGGCATCCATGTGCAGTATAGTCTTTGTTTTCACACTTTCGTGGAAATTAGCCTTGCTTGGATTTATATTAACACCAATTTTAGCTGTTGCTATGAGAAAAATCGGTGAAAGGATTTCCACATTCTCAAAGAAGTCCCAGGAAACGATATCCGATGCGAATTCCTTCCTGCTTCAAGCGATAGAAGGCAACCAGGAGATTAAGACCTTCAACATTCAAAGCACGATTTTTCAAGAGTTTCATACTTTAAGTGAAACCTTGAAAAAGAGTTCGGTCATATCCGGTAAGTGGGCTAATATTATGATCTTGATCGGAAGTGCAGGATCAATAGTGTCATTGAGCGTAACATTTCTTTTCGGGTGCTATCTTGTGTACAGCAGGGAAATGTCTATCGGAGCCTGGTTAAGTTATTATTTTTTACTCGAGTACACCAATAGTATATTCAGTTATCTTCCGTTACTTGTCTCAGGGTATGAAAATGCGGCTGTGTCAATAGAACGTTTGGTAAAATTATTGGATTTTCCAGTGGAAGAAAGCAGCAGAGGAAGCAGCCGCAATGAGGCAGACATTGATGACAACCCGGTACTCCTTGAGTTCAAAGACGTTACTTTCATTTATCCATCGGAAAATGGAGACGGCATCAAAGTTCTGGATGGTACTTCATTTAAAATCAGTAAAGGGGATAAGGTCTGCATTGTTGGCGCTAACGGGTGTGGAAAAAGCACCATATTAAATATCCTGCTAAGATTCTATAACCATACGGCAGGCGAGGTTTTCTACAAAGGCAGGCACATAGAAGAAATTCATCCGGAAGTATTGCGGAGAGAAATTGCACTGGCGGATCAATCCTCATACCTGTTTCCATATAGTATTGCAAAGAATATAAGTTTTGGCTCCGACATGGAAGAGGCTCCATATGATGAAAACTTCCAAAACGATATTGCCGAATCTATTCGAAAAGTAGCAGGAATGGCTTGTGTAGACACTTTTTTAATGGATATGAAAGAAGGGTACCGCACTTTAGTCAATGAAAAAGGAAGCAGTCTCTCCGGTGGCCAGAAACAAATGATCAGTATTGCACGCGCACTGCTGAAGGACGCTTTAATTCTCTGCATGGATGAAGCGACATCGTCAATTGATGGCAGAACGGAAGAAAAGATTATTAAGAACATATTATCGCTCAAAGACCAAACTTGCATTTTTGTCGCACATCGCCTTTCAGCTTACAGGGATATGGACAGGATATTTGTAATCGATCACGGTAAAGTGGCGGAAGAAGGCAGCTACGAGTATTTAATGGAGAAACGGGGGTTGTATTATCAAATGTTCATAAGGCAAGAATGCTCTACTTAGGAGATGAAATACTTCCATGAATATGAAAAAGTATGTTAATGGGAATTCAAATACGATCAAGGCAATTGTCTGGCTGCTGACTTATGTAAAATCCAGTTGGAAGTCATATATTACCGCTGTTTTGTTCACTTCATTCCAAAACCTGATATTTGGTTATATAGTTGCAAAATATATCAAGGATGTATTTGACATTACTTTATCGAAAAAAACAGGTAGCATCGGACTTCCTATGGTTCTATTCGTTTCTATACTTGTCGGGTCAAGTGCTCTGTATTTTGTTGGCCGGATGTTAATGCTCCGTGCTGTTAATAATATTTCCCATAAAATTCGCTGTTCTCTTTTTGAACATCTTGAAAAGTTACCGTCAAGCTTTTATGATAAATATCACAGTGGTGAAATTTCATCCTACCTCCTGAATGATCTTCAACAAATGAATTCCTTATACAGCAATAATATTGTCAATATAATATCGCAGTTGGCTACGATTATTGGCAGCTTTGCAATTGTATTCTCCTGGGAATGGAGATTGGGTATTGTGTATGCCGCATTTGCAGGATCATCCTTTATCTTTAGCGGAAATCTTCTGAAGAAGGTTAAAACATATACGCAAAACAGCCTGTCCTCCATAGCCGACTTAAACCGGAAGCTGATCGATATTTTGGCTGGAATGAGAGAACTTAGAATATTCAGCTTAAAAAAGATATTGATTGCCAGGTTTGATAAAGCCAATTCAGATTATAAAATGTGGCGTACGAAAGAAATTGAAGTGAATGCCTGGCTCAAAGGCATGAATATGCTGTATCTGACCGCGAGCTTTATAGGGATAATCACTATTGGGTTTGTTCTGGCAGGCATGGGTATAACGACTGTCGGCACAGTGATTGGTTCTGCTATGTTCATACAGGGCTATATCTGGATGTACAGGGCGATCATTACCGAAATCTCCGGCTTAATATCAAGTATGGCAGCCGGTGAACGGTTAATGAAACTTGTGTGCCAACCTTTGGAAACCGAAGAGAAACAATCCTATGACAATGTTCATATAATGCGGGGGAAAAGCTGTCATTCCAATAAGTCGGTTCTTCTGGATGTAAATAATTTAAGCTTCGGTTATAACAAGGAATCAATCGTTTTGGACGATATTGCTCTAAAAATTGATAGCGGAATGGTTCTTGGCATAGCAGGTGCAAACGGAGCAGGGAAAAGCACGCTCATGAAGATCATTGCCGGGCTATATGTGCCCAACTCCGGAGAGATGTGCCTCAATGGGTCCGATTACCATAGCGTTTCAATTGATCAGTGGAGAAAAAGCATTTCCTATCTTCCTCAAAAATCATTCCTGTTCATGGGAACGATATACGATAATATATCCATGGTCAAACCCACGGCAACTTATGAAGAGGTTATAAAAGCCGCAAAAGCCGCTTTTGCAGATGATTTTATAAGGAGTTTGCCCGAAGGTTACAATACGGTTGCAGGGGGTGGAGGTAAATTGTTCTCGACAGGTGAACGTCAGAAAATTGCAATTGCACGTGCTTTTTTGAAGGATTCACCGTTATTGCTTCTTGACGAGCCTACCGCATCACTGGATACCCAGTCGGAATTTCTGATAGAGACGGCATTAAAAAACCTGATGGCAGGGAGGACTACGCTCGTAGCAGCCCATAGGCTGCCGACAATGAATATTGCGGACAAGGTTATTGTTCTGAATGACGGGAAAATCGCAGAAACCGGTTCACCTGCGGATTTGCTGGGAATGGACAGCTTATACGGCCAACTTTATAAAAGTCAGGTGGTATAAAAATATATGGAACATGACAGATTATTCTATTTGAAAAAAATGCAGATTGCAGCAAAAAGCCTTTTGGAAAATGGCAGGAGCGTAAACATTCAGGTGGTTACAGGAAGTATGAAACCCACGATTATGCCGGAGCAATTTGTAAAAACCATACCAAAAGAAAAATGCAGGATAAAAGCAGGAGACATTATCCTGATGTCACAATTCTATGAAGGCTCCTTGATCATTCACAGGTGTTTGCTTGTTATCCGCTGGAATGAAAAGAAGTATTACATCACAAAAGGGGACGCTTGTCTTATTATTGATAGAATTGTTCCGGAAAACAGGGTGCTTGGTAAAGTTGAACTGATAGAACCGGTTTTACTGAGGCTTTGGTTTCAATATGGCCAATATTTGATATTGCCTTTTTCTTTTGCATATCGCTTTCTCTATGGAATATGGCAGAAATACGGTTTAAAAATATACAAGGCATGCTGCAGGCTAAAATTCAGGAGGGAAAAAAACAATGCTGCTTGATTTATATGATATTGTTCTGAAAATAATTGATACGGATGGACTGTTGGACACATGCGATGTATTTATCCGGCCGTTTGTAAAGGATACATCCGATGCGCTTTTGTGGACGGTTAATCTATATGATATAAATAAACTGATAAAAAAAGGAGCTTCGGCGAGTGAAATTCCCAATACCTGGCTGGCTGAGAATCTGCCGGGGTATGTTAACCGCCACTATACAAAGGTATGTCGTGAAGATAAAAAACAAATGAAATATATATCAGGTGATATAATCATCAGTATTCAAGATATGGTGCCGGGTGCAGCTGTGCTGATTATCCTTCCAAATGAAAGAAGGATATTTTGTTTTACAGATAAAGAAGTAATTCATGGTTTCAACCTGTTTTTTTATAAATTTCTTTACTATGCGGCCATGCAAAATACCGATGTAAATAGTATTATGCTCCATGGCGCTGCTTTGGATGTCTGCGGTTCAGGGGTAGTACTTCTGGGTGATTCCGGCGCGGGGAAAACTACGGCATGTGATTTTGCGCTTCAAAACGGGTATGAAATACTAACAGACGAATCCCCCATCATTATGAAGGACGGAAAGACTTTTTGGGTCGGAGGCTCTCCCTGGAGCGGGAGCGAGAAAATGCACATAGGTATGTATAAAAAAATTCCCCTAACCGCGTTTTTTTGCTTAAGCAAGAGTTTAAACGATACTTCCTGCCTTATCCAGGATAAAAATATCAGGATAGAACACTTAAACAGGCAAGTGGCAAGTTACGATATTTTAAACAAAAATTTGGCTCTTCGGAATGCATCAGGTATATTCCGGCTTTCCTCCGAAGTTCCCATGCATTTGCTTGAATTCACCAAGAGCCCGAGGTTCCTTGATACGCTATCGAATGCTTTAATTTCATAGTATAAGGCATATTCACATCGGACAACTCCATGCTTTCCAGGGTATACCAAATATTGATGTTCAAGTGACAGATGCCTTAACTTGGTATTACTCAAGATATAGATGGAATTTCTATGGTACCGGGATTCCATATTATGAACATCTCACCGATCTGATAGATTAAATCAGTATATATTTTTTCATGCAATAGAATGTTATAGCAAAGCTTTGTAGGAGTTTGGGAAAAATCAATTCCTATATCGGAATAATTAAATTTTACTTGAAATATACTTTTAGCTTGTCTTTCTAAATTAGTATAATTCAATTTTGCTAGTACATTTAGTTCAGCAATATCCAAAAAATGAAACGTATCAATGCTATTCTCGAATGAATCAAATATAGTTATATTTTTTTCATATTTCGTTATTCTGACTTCTCTGCTAAAAATAGGACTTTCTATATTATTATTTACCAGCCTCAAGGTTAGTAAAAACTTATCAAAATAATTTGTTAATCTATCATCCATAAAAAATATAAAATACAAGCTGCTTTTATCGAAACAGGGGATAAATTTTATTTTGAAACCGTACTTGTTATCCATAAATTCCAGGAACTGATTCAGATTTTCAATATCAAGACGAGAATATTCTATGGCTCTAAAAGGAGTATTATAGTTAATATTACATTGGCTAAAGCTCTTTTTCTTTATTAGTGAATTTGTGTTCCCTCTCCAGTTCTTACAGCAAAATAGTCTTTCGATAATGTTTATATCCCAGTTAAGTACCGAACCATCTTCATATATTCCATTACGTTTAGTACTAAACATTTCAATAATTTCATTTGAAACATATCCTTCATAAATTAAGTTTAGATTATTGAGTACATAGTATACCTGGTAAACAATATCATATTCAATAGCAAGATCACGTATTTGTATCCAATCAATCTTATCCTTATATTTAGTGAGAAAAACAAAGATATCAATAAAATCTCTTAGGTACAGTGTCTTTGCAGCGTATATATTTTGAGCATTATCATATGTATTTTCACAAAGGCTTAAAAATGTATGAGAAATATCAAATGTTCTAACAAAAAAATTATTCAATTTTACTTTTTGTGAAGATCTCAAAAACCCTCCTATTTTCTCCTTGTTTACTGTATGCAAACTCCTGGCAACCTCTAGTTTTACAGACTTGACTGGTCTCTCTACTTGTTTGGTGTATGGAAAAAACTCATGATATTCATGTTGCCTTAGCAAAGGAAAAGGAAGGGTTTTAGTTTCCTTCGTCTTTATATCGTAACTATATGTTTGAATATAACCATTTTTTCTTAAAAGAGTATCCATTCTGTACATATCATCTTCTTTGACTAATGTGTCAATATCATCACATTGTCGATAGAATAAATCATCATATATGATATGAGAATAGATAATTCCTTTCATAATTAAGAGTTCTATATTATTTTTTTCTGCTATAGTTACAATTTTCTCTATTTCATTTACTAAATTAGTCATTCCTTCTTTTTGTAATGTATAATTCGCCGAATAAATTCTTATATACTTTTTAGGGATATATTCTTTCATAAATTTGTAGACTATCATAAACATTTTATGACGCATGGACTGGTCTAATAGCTTATTCCAATCCAGGCCGGATAGCATTTCTTCTTCAAAAAACTTATTCTTATTTATATTCTTCGTAATATATAGTAAAACTTTTTGCTCATTTGTCATTTCTATCATAGATATCTCCATTCCCCAGCTATCGAGGGAGCCACAAATAGTAATGATAATTCCAGTAAACATAAGCCTTAATATTATACCTATACTATCACATATGAATATAATTTTCCAGAATTTTTTAAAATTAACAAATTATTAAAATCTATCATGTTTTCAAACGACGAAAAGATACTATATAAAAATGCATTGGAGATGCGATAGGTTATCTGGAGAAAAATTTTCTTGACATTACATCAAAAGATTTTTAAGGGCTGTTGAAGAACATGCTACTCAAGACATGGATTTTATGACTATACATGCCGGTATTAACAAACGTACTATGATTTTGTGACCTGATCCATTTATCGGTCTGGAGATTTGAAAAGACATATACATCAAAACATGCTGACCTGCGCCTCTTGCTGCTTGTCTTCAAATGTACGCATATACTTGAACAGTTCGTCATTATTGCTGACAATGCCATGCTTTTTACACTCGCTGTAAAACATATTCATCAGCTTTTCATTGTTATCACTCATCACTTCGTAGCTATTACCGAATTTTTTTATATATTTTTGCTTAAGTCCTGGAAAATGCTTATCAAGCTTTTTATAAAAATATTCCCTGTCGCCATCCCGTAAGGTCAACCCCATACCAAAGCAAATTATGCCGTATACCCTGGCCTCAATGCAATAATTCAAAATACCTTTCAAATTTGTCTCTGTATCATTGATAAAGGGTAAAATCGGATCAAGCCATACGACAGTAGGAATTTTGTTCTCACTCATTATTTTTAGTACTTCAAAGCGTTCTTTAGTAGTACTGACAGCCGGCTCAATAATTTTACACAGCTCTTCATCATAAGTCGTAAGCGTTATTTGCACAACACATTTGGATTTTTGGTTTATTCTTTTAAGCAGTTCCAAATCACGAATAATCCGGGTTGATTTTGTTTGAATGCTGAGTCCAAAACCGTATTTATCGATAATTTCAAGGCACTTTCCAGTATGATTCAGCTCCATTTCAATGTGCATATAGGAGTCACACATTGAACCTGTGCCAATCATACATTTTTTACGTTTCTTTCGCAGTGCTGCCTCCAATAAATCAGGCGCGTTACTTTTAACCTCAATATCCTCAAATTCATGCTCCATATTATAACATTTACTTCTGCTGTCGCAGTAAATACAGCCATGAGTGCACCCTCGATATATATTCATACCATTATGCGGAGATAGTATTGCCTTTACTTCCTTATAGTGCATATTGTTTTCCTTATTGTACCGCAAATTTTATTTGCCATAATTATATCTCATCAGCATTGACAATAGTATGTCATATTACTTCAATAGACTTGTAACGATTCCAAAGAAGTTTTGACCGCTGAATTACAAAAGGAAGTTACTAACGGTGCAATTGAGATGAATAAGGTTCAGGTGCCTTTTTTTCTCAATCAGCCCAAGTATTGCCGGTAATATGAAAGACAAGCTTCAAAACAGTATTGTTGCTATGAAGGAAATGGGACCGGGAGTGGGTCCGTGGGAAATTCATATGGGAAGTCCATTTCTGTATACAAACCCTGCCCGGTCATGATAAAATTAGAGTAACCAAGATATATGCAAGAGCGTACAAACATGCCAGAAACGTGGAATAAGATAGATTCCATCAGTTAAAGTTTTGCAAAAAAGCTGCAATTCACAAAATAGGTGGCTTATATTTTTTAGAATACTTTAAAGATGTGGATTTTTTGAAAAATATAAAGTTGCAAAGCCTCAAAGTAAAAGGCCTGCGACTTTTAACAGGAGAGCAGATTCGATGAGAAGAAAAGATAAGGAAACAAGGGGGTAAAAAGCCTCTTTACATTGTTTAGAAATATGCCGCAAGCCAAATAAATAATGCGCTTGCGGTTTTTTATTGATTAAAATTATGTTCCTAATTTTCCTTTTTATAACATATGAATAATGCAAAAAAATACAGACAATTAAAGGATTACCAAAACTGGTGTCGAATTATTAAAAAATCGGAATCTATAATGAGAAACTAGATATAGTCCAATTTGATTGGAGTTTTCTATGGATAAGCATATTTTAACTAGACTATTTATTCCATTAGTTATATTAGCAATACTAAGTATAGTACTTAATTTATTCGTAGAATTTCATGGATTCTTTATTAATCTAGCTACTGAATTAATCGGAATTATTCTTACAGTTATGTATGTGGATTATATAATAAAAAAACGTGAAACTGAAAAATGGCAAAATGTTGAGAATAAAATATCTCATGCATTAAGCACATTAGTTAACGCAACTATCAGTACTGTAAGGACTGCATTTGGGTATGGTATTGATATTCTTGATTATGAAGTCGAACGAGCAGTAATGGTAAATCCAACAGAAAACATTAATTTAATGCATAAAGAATTAATGAGAATATCTAAAGAAATTCTTGAGCCTACAGCATTAGCAAGAACTAGTTTGCTTGATCAAAATGGCTGGATATCGTTTATTAAAGGACTGCAGTATCTGTATGAATCAGCGGAAAAATTTCTAACAGTTCATGGAGCAAAGTTAACTCCAAAACAGTATGAACTTCTTATAGAATTTCAAGAAGCCGTAAGTAAGATAATGATCCCCTATACAAGCTTTCCGGATATTATTGGAGTTCCTGACGATAAGTTACCGAAAGGAACAAGAACCCCAGCAAATGAGATGAAAAGTGTTCTTAACGAAAGCCTTGCAAAAGATATCCGAGGTCTCCTTAGTAAGGTATGCGAGTTAGGGGCAAATCTTAATAATAATTAAGGACTGCCAAATAGGAAGATCGCGTTATTTCGTATAACAATGGCACAACGCAAGGGTGCATCAAACCGACTTTTTGAACAGAAGCATAACATCCCTCGCTGGGTGCAAGCACACCCAAAGAGAGAGGGCTAGAGATCAAGAAAATATAATCTTTATGCGGATGAAATTAAAGAAAGAGCTCATCATAGAGAGGTAGATATCAGAGTGTGTCTAGAAAATATATGTGATGAAATAATCGAGTAAAAGGGATCTTATAATTTTGATGAGTCTTGTCATACAAGAAAGTCAAAGGGGGAAAATGCTTGAAAAATTCAGACGAGCGAATTAAATTTATTGCAGACTACATATCTGCTTATGAAGAGAAAATCAAATTACTTAACATCAATGGACTTTTTGATGCAGCTAAATTGTTTGAATTGTTTGCAATTGAAGTAGGAAGCTTATACTTTGGTCAGAGGCTTAGTAATTTAAATATTGACACATATACTTACCCTTGCGTCGATTTGATTTCTGAAGATAAGCAAACTTACATACAAGTAAGTACTGTAAAAGATATCCCTGCAAAGATTAAAAAAACACTTGAAAATATTAGAGATTCAAAGCGAGTTGAAATTAATGCACTGACAAATGTAAAGTTTTTCATGCTTAACAATGAAAGTGCGGATAATGTAAAGGACTATACAGAAAATGACCAGATAGGTAGTATTTCCTTTATTAAAGCGAGTGACTTAATAACGACAAAGGATATTCTTCAAAAAGCAATAGTCAATCTGGATTTCCAAATTACCTTATATGAATTGCTTAAGGGAGAAATAGAGAGCATTAAAGATAATTCATATAAATTTCAAGAAGCTATTGAGAATAGCAAATCCGTTGGATTAAGTAATATAGATTGTAAAATAAATAATGAATACGAAATAGATCGGAGTGAACTTATTTCTAGGATAAAAGCAGACAATCATAATAATATTTCTATACAAGGAGGAGCCGGTAGTGGCAAGTCTGTTCTTTGCAAGAAGATTGTTGAAGGAGAAGCAAACCTTATTTATGCAAGGGCAGAACGGTTTCTTGAGGAAACTGACATGAACAATATTTGGGGCTTTAACATTAGGCAAACGCTTGAATACCTAAATGGCAAACCAATTATTTTTTTTATTGATTCTCTTGAATTTATTGCCGATAGCCGAACAAAATTAGATCTATTATGTGTTCTGTATGAATATATAAAAAAATATCCATCATCCAAAATAATCACTTCGTGCCGTTCAAGTGATAAAAACGCTTTCATGAAAATTGAAAGTAATTACTCAATTAGTTCGTATGAAGTGTCCGAATTAACGGTACCAGAGCAATTAACGATTGCAAAAAAATACCCCCTTATTAAAAAAATGTTGGAAATGAATTCGTATACTGAACTTCTGAAATCACCATTTTATATAAACTTAATAGTTTCAGAAATCACTGATATTGATAATATTTCTGATGAAAATCAACTAAGAGAGTATATTTGGAAACATATAATTTGTTTAGGCGACAACGAGATTAAGAAAGTTGTCGAGTCAATAGTTTTTACTAGGGCTAAGGATTTTTCGCTTGGTGCAACCAGTTCGGAATACGACACAAGAACAATAAAAAGTCTAATTTCAAAAGGCGTACTAGTTAGTAACGGAAAAACTGTTAGGTTAAAGTACGATATTTTTGAAGATATTTGCTTTGAGCAGCATTTGGATAATGAATTTAATAAATGTAAAGGGAAGTACGATGAATTTTTTAATGAAATAGAAACTTTTGGCAGATGTATTTATAGACGTTATCAAATTTGGATTTCGAATAAATTATTTGCAGAAAACAATCGCGAAAAGTTTTTATTTGAATTGGTTTTTTCATCCAAAATGCCGCAAGATTGGAGAAAGCAAACTGAAATAGGCTTAGTGAAATCAAAATATTGTAGCCAATTTTTTAGTGAGTATGGGCTAACAATAATTAAAAACGGAAGGCTTAATGATCTTATCAAAACCACAAACTTATACGCATTTGAAATAAATAGCTTATTTGCGAAATTGATTCCTTACATTCAGTTACGACCAAGCGGAGAGGGTAGGGGGAACTTAATAAATTTAATTGCAGAAAATAAATTGTACGAAAAGGATGAAATTTCGTTAGTGGCTTTGGAAAAAATCTGCTCAGATTATTCCAAAGTGCCGTTGAAAGTAAAGCAGACAGCAGAAAACGCGTGTAAAATTTTAGAATCCATTGTTGATAAATACATAGCAGAATGTGAGCAAAAGCACTACTATAAATTAGATGATATTGTAAATGGTTTGCTTACACCTATTTATCAAATGGTGGAATATTCCAAATGGTGGATAAAGGAATTTTGGAGTAAGTTAAACTCTTACTATAAGGATGACAGCCGAGAAAAGGAGCGCTTGGCGGAAGATATTATCGAGGATACTCTTAAATTTAAACACACAAAATTAGCAGAACATTTACCAGTGGAATTATGCGATCTTGCAGAAATGTTTTGGACTTATTCTCCCAAGAAAAACTATAATCGAGGTAACTATGGTTTTTATGAAAGAGAAAGGGACGATAGGTCTTACCAGTATGGGCTAAGTGAAAAGGCAGTAGAATATGAGCATGGATCAACTCATACCAACGCAACAGATAGTAATTTCTTTCGTATATTGTTCAATAAGAATTTTTGGATAGGCTTGAACTGGACCATTGATTTTATTAATAAAGCTGTATTAGGTTTGGCAGAAAAATATGAAGATGGGTTACTAACCTATGAAATTAATTTTATTGAAGATAGCATAAAAAAGTCTTACCTTGGTTTGCCAGAAATGTGGCTAGTAACTACGGAAGAGTATAGAATGCCAACGGTTATAAGTGATTTGATATATTGTTTAAGAGAAGAATTATGCAGTGTAGTAGAAAACGATGCTGTTGTGAATAAAGAAACTTCTATATTCGCTAGAAATGTTATTCAGCTTATTTATGAAAAATCAAATAACATAGCTTTACTAACAATTGTTGCCGATATAGGGATGGTGTTTCGCCACAAACTGCCTGGTTATGCATTAGACTTAGCGACAAGTATTGATATCATTCTTATTGACTTAACAAGACTTGCTTTATTAGCAAAAAATCCATATAAAGAGACGCTTGAAAAACAAATCTTAATGACTGTAGGAATGCCTTTCCCGCTTCCCGATAGATATAATAAAAAGGGTATTGAACAATACTGCTTGCTGAATTATGTTAGAGATTGTCAAATTTATTATGAAGATGACATTAAATTAAGGTGTTACAAGATACTAGACTATCTCTATTCGGTGATACCAAATGATAAAGAAAATGCAACAAATTATTTGCAGATTCAAAAAATGGATTTACGAACTGCGCAGGTCGTAAGGATTAATGATTCGACCATAGCATTAATCCCAACTGTCACCGGCGAAGCGGAGAAAATAACAATAGAAAATGAAAAGCAAAGACAACCTGAAAATACAATGGTATCATTAATTAATGATTGCTCCAATAAAATCAGTAATAATGAGTTTACATTAAAAGATTGCAATGAGATGATAGAACTTCTGCTAGAAGAAAGAAAAAAATGTATTATGCCAGAAGTTTACGATAGTGTTCTTATTGGTTTTCTTATAAGAGCACTAAATGATAAGGCACTCGATGGCGACACAAGAGCAAGGTTTTGTAAAATATGGATAAATGGAATAAGAAGCTATTTTTCAAATGGGAGTTTCATTTTTGAATATAGCTATAGTTGGGTTCTTTTTACTCAAATAGAAAGCAATGTTTGCGAAGAAATAAAAAATCAAATTAAGAAATTAATACTAGATTTAGTTTTGTATAATGAACATAACGGTATAGTTACAGAAATAGCAGATTCTGCAAAGCGATATCTGATAAAAAATGAACAACTTGCAAGATCTGTATTCAATACAATTGTTAAGCTTGCTGAAGATGAAATGAATCATCAAAAATTCAACGCCAAATATATGAAGAAGTATAGACATAAAGAAAAATTTGAGTTTTTACCAAATTCACAGCCGAAACTCAGAGGTGTTGATTTTTATATAGAAAGGGACAAGAGGAAAAAATATAAAAGCCAGAGAGATGAAATAATCAGAGAGTATTTATTCAATAACACCGAGTTTGAATTATCGAACTTCGACATGGATAATTATGATATAAGTACTATGTGTTTTGCTATTAATTGCGGTTTGTCTTTAGAAAATACTTCTTTTGCTGCGATTGTTAAAATATTTGTTTTGGCTATGATTAATGTATGGAAAGTTAACCAAAACACACATCGTTCACATGACATACTTGATGTTTACTCACTTCATGAAGTTTTGAATTTCTTTCAAAGAGAACTTTTTGCAAGTGAGATAAGGACATCAATCGTTTTAGGTATTCTTTTTACAGAAGTTGATTTTACGAAATTTACTAGAGAAACTATAGAGTTTTATCTGGATATATTTGGGATATTACTTGCGCACTATTTTGATTCATATAGTGACAAAGATAAGCGAACTTATTGTGAAAATATTATTCGTTCACTGGAAGATAAGATTATAGCAATAGAAGAAGAGTGGGTTAAGGATGAATTATATAAATTGTTAATATTGTCTGATACTAGGTATGGAAGCAGCGGAGATTGGAGCAAATTACCTTCAGGGTATTCTTATCAAGATAAGCAATTTTTAAATGACTTATTCAGCAAATATGGCGGATATCATTTAAAAGAGATGTTGAATACAATTTTTAAACTTCACACAGATAAATTATTGCCGGAGATACTTTTGTCAGTGAGGGATGCATTCATGAATGCTCCGAGAACGAATAGATCAGGCTCTGATGTGTTTGGAGAAATAGTGAGGAAGGAAAAAGTAATTGTTCTAATAATGATAACCAAAGCTTTCTTAGATTTCAGCGACAAAATAAAACAAGATGACGATTTAACAAAAGCATTTGAAGAAATCTTAGAGATGCTTGTGGAAATAAGCTACGAGGAAGCAGCAACAATCATAGATGAATTCAGAGTCCACTAACTGTATAGGTGAGGAATCATTATTTGATGAAATTTGGTTACGCTAGCTTGTTGCACACGGTTATAGCCGAGAAATCACAGTTGTGCTTACTCATAATAATAAACGAATAACATTTAGCTTTTGCCAAACTGATGAACTTATCGAGGAAGGTCAAGTATCTCAGAAGATTAAACAAAATGACATGATTCATTTTGCGCTATTTGTTGGTAATGTTATACCTGAACTGTTGGTTTCAGAAAACTCCACCTTGCAGCAGAGCAAGCCAACCCGATATGCGATTTGTTCAGAGGTACAAAGGATTGTTGATAAGAAGTCAGTTTTGTGTTTGCTGGATGAATGTGGGAAAAGCATTATGATAAAAACACCTGTGGAGGCAGCTTTGCAACTAGGGGATAAATTTAAAGTAAGTGGAACGCTTAAAGCAGAGTTGTACAAGGTTGAGCGGAATGAGGTTCATCAGGATAATAAGTCAATATTTTATGCAATAAGGCGTCTTTTTTGTAAGTAATATTGTTCAATAAATATGGACTTGGATTTCGGAGCGGCATGTACGGGGGGGATCATTGGTGAGAGGCCAATATCCTAGCATTGGAGGACTAAATACAATATGAGTGATCAGCAGGTTTGGTTTTGTGTACTTCTATATTTTTTGCTTATTGTCTTTATTATGTTTTTGGACCTTCGATCAAAATATGTTACCCATGCAAAACGAAAACCTGAAATAGAAGGTTTGAAAACATAAAGGAAGCAGCGAAGGATTTTTTCAATGGACCAGCTAGTAAAGCATTTGCTGTAGTAGTTCTTGCTATATTTTTACCGCCATATTTGTTGATCAGTGTATTTATCGGTGCACTTTTCCCTTTAGTACTGCAAAAAGTTCTGTGTATTATATCTGGAATTGTATGTGCTTATTATTTTCTCAAAACCTGTGCTCAAACGGCGAAGGATGTCAAGAAGAACGGCATAAAAGCTATCATTCAAATAAATTGGCAAGGTGTCGTATCTATTTTTGTATTCTTTTTATTTCTGTTCGCATATGAGATAAGAATTTATCAATAAACAGATAGTTTCGTGCATAATGTACTCCAATTTGTGCACGCGATGTACTTCGATTTGACCCACCCATGTATTTCAATCTGACCCACCGATATACTTGAAAGTGACCCACCCATGTACTCGAATTTGACCCGCCTCATAA
>JAEWQC010000142.1 GCA_023399355.1 Bacillota bacterium
GAACAGTCTGGGAATATCGAACATCTGCAGCCCGCCAATCATGCTTGTAACTACCATATAAAGCATGATGGTCCTTAAACTCGGGAGTGTCACGCGGAAGAACGTTTGTGAGCCTGATGCACCGTCCATTTCCGCCGCCTCAAAGAGTTCGGGGTTGATGCCCAACACGCCGGCTATTAAAACGATCATTGTATAGCCATACCACTGCCAGAACTGGATGAAAGCCACGACGCTTCTCGCCGTCCAGTTTGAAATCAGGAAGTTCGTCGGTTCATGAGTGATGCCAAGACTCATGAAGATGTCGTTGATGGGTCCCATCGGGTATCCGAACAACGAACTGAAAAGTATAGCTACCGTCGCAGCGGTAATAATATTCGGCATATAAAAAATAACTTTGAATGCACCTTGACCCTTTATCCTGCGGCGATGACTGGTAAACCACACGGTGAGCAGGAGTGCAAGCAGGATTTGTGGAATGAAGTTGAGTATCCACATCAGAAACGTATTCCCCACCGAAGTTCTAAAAGATGGAGTATTTAGAATCAGCTTAAAATTCTGTAATGGATCGGCTAATACTTTAAAATCTGTTTTAGTCAGACCTTTAAGATCAGTAAAACCGATAAAGGCTGTGTAAAGGATAGGATACAAAGAAAAAATAAGGAACGAAATCACGAAAGGTATGGAAAATATGTAGCCATATTTTGCGTAGCTAACGCTCTTGCGTTGCATAAATATTCACCTCCGGTAAAGCGTTAGAGCTTCGATTTGATATAAAATTGGGGCGAACGGAAAGAAATCCGCCCGCCCCTGAGTAGAGATTCAAGTTATTGTGCAGAAACGCCGAGATTATCTGAGACCTGCTGTTTGAATGAAGCCAAAGCTTCATCACGGGTCTTCTTGCCGGCGGTGTATTCACGAACCACACCACGCCAGATGGTGTTGATTGATTCGTCCAACTGGGTCTTATTCTTACCAGTAGCAGTTGCGCCAGCAGGTACGAATACGTCGAACATATTCTGTCCGCCCAGGAAGTCAAGCTTGCCATCAGACTTCTTCATAACGGTACCGGAAGCGACGGTGTCCTTTGTGCCGACGGTCGCGCCTTCAGGTATGCTGAAGGTACCGTTTGCCCACATGTACTGGAGTCCTGTTTCGGAAGTGTCAAGCGTAATCCAGTTGATGATATCGCCAACAGTCTTCTTGAGTTTGGTGTCCTTGTTGCCAAGAATCCATGTGCCGCCCCAGGAGAAACCTACTGTAGGTGCACAAACTGCCCAGTCTCCAAATGTGCCTTCTCCGACTTTCTGATTATCGCTGCCGACGTTTTTAACCATAACGTAGTTAATCAGCCAAGCGGGACCGAAGAAACCAAAGATATGCATCTTGTTGGCATCTTTCATGTCAGCAAACCAAGCATCCTGCCAGTCAGTTGTGTCATTTTCATAACCATTGTCTTTGAGTTTCTTGGAAAGGTCGAGGAACTGTTCACGCAACGGATCAATAAAGAGTTTGCCGTCAACGATCCAACCCTTGGGAGAGCTGTTCTCAACGGAATGCCATATGTCGCCGTCACCGGAAACGATACCATAACCTTTTGCTTTCAGTTCGGCTGCAGCTGCGAAGAATTTATCCCAGCCCGGGCCTATTTTGCCTTGGATTGTTGCCGGGTCATCGGTGCCCCAAACTGCTTTTGCGATGGAGCGGCGATAGATGTATGCACCACCGGTTGCCTGATAGGCAAGACCAACAAGGTTACCATCAGGGTTTGTGCCGATATCTACTGTGTAAGGAGCGATGTCGGCATCTTTTAAGCCTTTGTCTACGTCAAGGCCGAGGTCTTTGTAGGAAGCTGCATACTTGTATGCATCACCCTGTGTGTATTTAAGTACGAATGCTGCTTCTGCAGCGTAGATATCAGGTGCATCTGCACCGCCAGCTGCAAGAGCCTGGTCGAGAGCCGGCTGATAAGCACCGTCTGTAGTAGCGATAATAGTGGATTTTATTTCGTATGGGAAATCAGTGTGGAGTGCCTTATACTTGTCGAGCATTTTTGGAACTTCATCTGTGAAACTCCAGAGATTGAGCTTTTTGATGCTAGTATCGTCTGTAACTGCAGGTACTGCAGGTGCAGTGCTGACCGGAGCTTCAACCTCAGCTGTAGTTGGGGATGCTGCAGGTGCTGTGGATGTTGCAGGTGATTCAGTCTTTGTGCCACAGCCAGTAAACGCCATGGAGAACACAAAACAAACACAGAGTACCAGTACTAAAATTCTCTTCATAAAAACACAATTCCTCCTTTAGATTATTTTATATAATGGAATAAATTCATTTTATAGCAAGTTGCTGAAAAAAACAAGAGCCTAGCTAAAAAATTCCACTTGCTCTGGACATATGTCAAAAATAATTGTTATAAACCTTATACTACAAGGGTTACCCTCATAAATTTTATTTATGTCAAAACAGGGTCGTTCCTTACTGCGACCCGGAATATAATCGCATATATTAATATTTGCAGAAATAAAGAAATTATGAGAAATATATAAAAAAAAAGGGGAAAAGGAACCGGAATAATTTACCTTTCGATTGTTCATAGTTTTTATGACCGAAACAACAGTTGGGTCAGGAGTCTTTTTATCAAGTCTCCTGGCTACTTTGATGAGCTTTTACATACAAGTACAGGTAACAAAACTGCAGGCGGGATATTTAAAAGTCCAGTGGACTGTGCGGAATTGCGACAGTCTGGTAAAATGGACATAACAGATAAAAGCTTCGGGGGAAGACGAAATGTATATGAAAAAAAATATTTTAAGCCGATTGCAGCAGGAATTATTTTTGCCACATTGACCTTATTATCAGGTATATCTGCACAAATGCCGGCTCAAGCTGTACCGCTGGTCAGACCGACAGCACCACGCAGCATTACCACCAACTTCGGAGCAGATTCTGAAAACGGGCGCAATTTTACCTGGGTTACCTCCGAATCAGTCAGAACCGGATTTGTAGAATATTGCAGACGAATTGATTTTATTGGATTCGGAAAGCCGAATATCGTCAGGACCGAGGCAAAAAACCAAACGGTAAAAACGGACCGTGACAGCAGGACCATACATAAAGCAGCTGTTAATCATCTGCTGCCCGGCACGGAATATGTATATCGTGTCGGGTCATCCGAAGGCTATAGTGCACAGGGGGTCTTTGAAACGCCAGGACGGGATACGGACGGTTTTACCTTCCTGAACATCACGGATACGCAGGGAGGATCGGCAAGGGATTATAACGTCTGGAAGAACACTTTGGATAGAGCGCTTTTCAGATTTCCCGATGCCAAATTCCTAGTCCATACCGGAGATATGGTGGATATGGGCTATCTTGCAGCTCAGTGGGACATGTTCATCGGGGCGGCACAGAGCGAATTGTTGAACCTTCCGATCCTGCCCGTCGTTGGAAATCATGATACTCTTAATAGGAATAAAACAAATTACAACAGCATTAACTTTATCGGCAGGTTCAATCTTCCCGACTCAGGGATTGCCGGTGTTCCGGCAGGCACTGTTTATTCCCTGGACTATGGCGATCTTCATATTGCGGTGATGAATACGCAGTGCGGCAGCAGTACATATAGAAAACAGGCGGAATGGCTTAAAAAAGATATGACATCTTCAAGCAAACCATGGAAGGTGGTCGCTTTGCACCGGGGACCTTATGGAGCAACATATGATACTACCGATATTAGAAAGGCATGGACCCCTGCTTTTGATGAACTGGGTGTTGATCTGGTACTGCAGGGCCATGACCACAATTATGTACGTTCCTATCCGATGAAGAACGGGAAAGCAGTTCCGAATGGGAAAGGCACCATATATATGGTAGGCAATACCGGAGGGGTAAAATACTATCCTTTGGCAAAGCGCCCCTGGCAGGCGGTGGATCTGCAGCCTAAAACCCCCATGTACATTGCAGTTACTGTGAACAGGACAAAGATGACGATCAACGCTTATGACAGCAAGGAAGTGTTGAGGGATACCATCACATTGACAAAATAGACCTCATCCTGCCGAAGTTGGGCGGAAATTTCCCGTGAAGCAGAATGGTTGAACTACATAAACTTCACAAAAATTTCGATAACTATAATAAATTGGATTTCTGCAAACATGATTATTGCGTTGGCATATAACCTTCATTGGTTTACTGTGCAGCGGGTTCAGTGGCTGAAGGTAGTATAAGTGAAAAAGGCTTTATTTACTAAATTCTTTTTTTATTATAAATAGTTACTTTGAAAAGAACTTTGAAGGAAATAATTAGTAGGGGTATAATGTAATGGGACACATCTTGTCAAGGGAAGGGAACACCCCTTCAAATACTTATGGAGGGAATGCTCCTAATACGATGATGGGCTGGTTTCCAGGAGATGTGCCCATCCGCAGTTGAAATCTGTAATCAGGAAGGAACGGAAATGATTTTTGATGAATTTAAAAATAGAATGGACAGGTTTATGGCGGAGGAAATCCGGCTGAAGAAACAGGTGGACGGCATAGGAAATCTGCGGCTGGCGGTTTTCCTGGCAGGAGCGGCAGTGACGGTTTTCCTGTTTGTGAAAACCGGTGTATTGTCTGGGGTCTTATCACTGGCAGTTGTAATCGGTGTATTTATTTACCTTGTTGTAAGGTACGGCAAACTTGCCGGTGACCGGGACAGGCTTGGACGAATGGCGGAGATCAACAGGATGTATATGGGCAGGATGCGGACTGAGTGGGTTAAATTCAGCGATTGCGGGCAGGAATATGTTGATGATTCGCACCCTTATACAGGCGACCTGGATATTTTTGGCCCCAAATCCCTGTTTCAATGGATTAATACTGCGTATACCCATTATGGAAGGAATGCACTTAGCAATCTTTTAAAAAATCCCGATAAAAGCATTAGTGCTGTCAAAAGACGTCAAAATGCGATCAGGGAGCTTTCGGGAATGCTGGATTTTTGTCAGGAACTTCAATGCGAAGGGCTGCTGGCAAAAGATGCGGCAAACGACCCGGCAGAATTGCTTTTGTACGCAGAGGATCAAACCGTTCGATTCAGGAATAATTGGACCATCAACTTGTTCTATTTACTGCCTGCTTTGGTTATACTGGCATTCGTTCTGTTTTTCCTGGGTGCGCCGGTTCCGCTGTTTGTGCCGCTGCTGATTCTGTCCGTACAGCTGTTGGTTTTTGCCGTTGGCTTTAAAAAGAATGCATCCATTATTAATAATGTTTATGGACTCAGGAAGAATCTCGGTGCATTTGGAAACCTGCTGCTAAGAATTGAAAAGGAAGAATTCCGGGATGGATACCTGCGTGATCTGAAGCAAGAGCTTTTTAACAAAAATGAATCGGCTTCCGTTTCATTGAAAAAGCTTGAGTCAGTTGCTAATGCAATCGATGTCAAATTCAGTACCGTATTGTATTTTTTGTTGAATTTCTGCCTGCTCTGGGATTATCACTGTGCATTCGCACTGGAAGAATGGAAGAAACAATATGGCAGGCACATCAGAGGGTGGCTTGAGACGGTTGGACAGCTTGAAGCACTTGCCAGTCTGTCAGTACCGGGGCATTTGTATCCTGATTGGGCCTTCCCAGAATTTGCGGACAAGGGGCTTACATTTAATGCCGCAGAGCTTGGACACCCGTTGATACCAAAAGATGTCTGTGTCCGCAATAACTTTGAAATAAGCAGCAGGGCTTGTGTTATCACAGGATCGAATATGTCGGGGAAAACGACGCTGCTCAGAACGGTTGGAATAAATCTGGTATTGGCCTATTCGGGCGCACAGGTATTTGCACGCAGCCTTGATTGCTCCGTGATGGATATTTTCACATCCATGCGGATCCGTGACGATCTGAACAGCGGGATTTCCACGTTTTATGCGGAGTTGCTGAGAATAAAGACAATGATTGATTATTCGAATAAAAAATCACCGATGATTTACCTGATAGATGAGATTTTCATGGGTACCAATTCACCTGACAGGATCGCAGGCGCCAGGAGTGTGATGAAAAACCTGAGTAAAAGCTGGATTATCGGCCTTATCTCAACTCATGACTTTGAGTTGTGCGATCTGGAACAGGAAAAACAGGTAAACATAAGAAATTATCACTTTACTGAAAATTACAGCAATAATGAAATCAAATTCGATTATAAATTACGTTCCGGACGAAGCATGACCACAAATGCAAGGTATCTGATGAAGATGGTGGGTATTGATTTGGCGGAGTAGCAGTACAGGAGGCAGGAAAGATAAAACAGGAAAGATAAAACAGGAAAGATAAAACAGAAAGATAAAACAGGAAAGATAAAGCAGGAAAGATAAAGCAGGAAAAATGAAGCGTGAGAGAAGATAAAGCTTACAGGGAGGGTGTTATTATGAAGGATTTACTTGGTGGGGTAAGCCACCTGAAACAATCGACAATAAGGATTCAGTCGGACAAAGTGGTTTATTTCGACCCCATAAGAATAAACGGGACTCCTGGAGATGCGGATGCCTTATTTATCTCGCACAGCCATTATGACCATTTCTCAGTTGAGGATGTTAAAAAACTTGTTAAAAAGGATACGGTTCTTGTTCTCCCGGAAGATTGCGTTAAAGCAGCTAAAGAAGCAGGCTTAACCAATGTTATGACAGTTCGGCCATCCCTGGGTTATGAAGTTGGCGGCCTGAAGTTCGATACCGTACCGGCATATAATATAGACAAGGATTTTCATAAGAAGGAGAGCAACTGGGTAGGGTATATTGTGACCGTAAATGAAACCAGTTATTACTTTGCCGGTGATACCGACTTTATACCGGAAATGAAGGATATCAAGACAGATGTGGCTTTTCTGCCGGTGGGAGGCACATATACGATGACATGGAAAGAAGCAGTGGAAGCGGCGAATACCATCAAACCACTGGCTGCTGTTCCAATCCACTTCGCTGACATAGTAGGAACGGCAGACGATGCCAAAAATTTTGTAAACGGGTTGGGTTCAACAATAAAAGGCACTATTCTGAAAAATGCCTAAACCGTATAAAATTGAATACAGGAGTTCTCTAAAAATATTTGGAGAAACGTGAATTTTATGGTATATTGAAATTGCATCCAGCTTGTGCGTATTAATGTTAGATCATGACTTATCCCAGAATTAATGAAAGGCAGGATTTGTGATGAAACGTGCAGTCAGGGTTTTTATACCATATTTTTTGGTGTTTCTGTTTCTTTTTTGTTTTTCCTTTGATATTTATGCCGTCTCAAACAAAAAAACAACTGTGGATTATAACAAACAGACGATGACAGTTGCAGTTTTAAAAATAAAAGAACAATATTTTGTTCCTCTAAACGATATTATTACAGCATGGGGCGGGAGTACGCTGCTGGATAAAAAGACCAACATGATGACCGCTGTCGTAGGAAAACTTAAAATGACAGTCAGAAACGGAACCCTGACAGCAAAGATAAACGAAAAAAGCTACAAAATGAAAAGCGCCGCATCGTATAGGAATGGCACGATGTATGTCCCTCTGGATCTGTTTACCAACGCTTTGGGAATCAGCGCAACGCTGAATGACTCTAAGAGCTCCGTACTGCTTAATTTCAAGGAAAAACTTCCGGATAATCAGCCAGTTGTTCCGAGTGTGCCGGCGGTAAAGCCAAAGTTTGCTTATTCGATCAATTTCAGGGGGTTTTTTAATACGAACAGTAAGAATGTAGATCCGTCTTTGGATGCCGGTATACTTCTATCCTCCCAGTTCAATAAATCGACCGCGCAATATATTTATTACTATGGGGACATTAAAGCGAGAAATCTTGCAGTATCTGTAAATATGCCGATTACTTTCAAATATTATAAAAAGGACGGCTCTCTGTTTCAAACGATATCCTCTGCAATGCTCCTGGAGAAAGGGTTCACAGGCGGAAAATTCTGGTGGGGCTTCGGATATTCCAGATCAGGCGGCTGGCCGGTGGATACTTACAAGGTCGACATATATTTCTGGGATGATTTAGTTGATAGTCAGTATTTCGGTATTTTTTCACTCAAACCTGGTGATAAAGCCGGCACGGAAACAAAAGCTCCAGCCGGCGAACAGAATGCAGCTGCAAATTCAAACGATAGCGACAATACTTCAAAAGATATCCCGGCAAGTACTGAAATGTGGAAGGGCATATGGGTCAAGGAAGCGGACCTGCGCAATCCGGTCGCAGGGATTATGGTTCATGGTTTCAGGTTCTATGACAATGGCAGAATTGAAGACGTAATGCTTGATTACGGCTATATGAATGAAATATATGACAAGGCGGGAAATCTGCTGCCTCCCGGCAAGATTACATTAGGGTTTCAAAATGGATATTATTCGATTCAGCCGGGTAGTGTCATTATTTATCAAAAAGATCCGCAGGATTTGGCACAATCGGGGTTCAAAGGGGAATTTAAAAGGGAAGGGAACGGTTTCAGCTATGACGGAGACAAAACATCGAATTCGTCTATATTAAAAAATGTAAAAGCTAACGGTAAATATGTCAAATTCCCCGACAATCTTATTACAAAGGAAGCAACAGAACAGTGACAATCCCAATCATTCTCTCAAATCCCGCCGCCTTTTAAGGCACACCTCACAGACTAGTTTTTCAGCGGGGTCAGCAAACCCAGTGAATGCTTCAGGAAAAACGGGTTTTTATTTATAAATACGCTGGTATTAATCAATCTGCTGTTACTGGACTTGAAATGACAGGTTGGGTCTGCAAAATATACTACCTTCGTCCCATTCATTTTAGTTTCACAATACCAGAGATAATGCGGAAGTTCTTTATTAATTATCGAGTCTGATTCATCAATAAAATTTTTATTAAAGTGGAAGATTTTTTTTTGCTTTAAGCTGTTTTTTACATCGCTATTGTCCATTAGAAGAATTCTGTTTTCATTTTCAAATTTGATGTTGTTGATATCTTCTTCTTCTGCCATTTTCTTTTGATACTCAATAAACTCCTTAATATCTATGTAACTCATATAAACCTTTTCGTGCTCACAGGCAACAATAAAATCAAAGTCTTCAAGCTTATCTTCTAGCTTCTGCCACTTGACAGCTGCCACAAAGCCTTTTGTTTGTGCCAGCTCGTTAACTATAACTCCCGAATCGTCATACACGATAAATTCGTAATTACCCTGAGGATCCAGAGTATGTCCGGTTAATAAGATCACATGAGAACCTAAACCAATCAATACCGGAATTCCGCTCTCAATATACATTTTAATAATGTCTTGAAAATTATCTTTAATTATTTTATCGCGATAATAAAATAAACGAATGGGCATTTTATTGTTGTTAAATATTTCAGCGATTTGTGGTGCCTCCAGTCCATTTGTGGGATAGCATTTCTTTTTCTCGTAGGAATAACTGCTCTCTATTTCAATCAGTTTTATCTTTTTTGCTGCATATTTTTTGTGCATGTATAATGACATCATAAGGATGTCGGCATGCACACAGCTTGCAACGACACCATCCTGTGCAAAAAAGGGGAAAGTGCTTATTTCAAGCTCAATACCTTCAATATGGACTTTTTCTTTATAGGCCATCATGTAGGAGTCTTTTTTATTTTTAAAACGCAAAACATCCCAATTGGGAAAAATATACGAAATAATGATTTTAAATTCATTAATGGGTCTTAAATTAAAGTAACCAAGGTAAGTATCCGAGCTTAGTTTGGGTTCTGTAAAAAGGTGTATTCTTGCGACACTGGGACAGATATTATAGGAGGTGTTTATGTAATGAAGGGATACCATATCTTTCCACGCGGTTTCTATATAACCTGTTTCAATGATAAAAAACTTTGCCTGCTTTTCGAATATCTCTATCTTGGGGATAATAAATTCATTGATTAGTTTGTCTACAAAGATCTTCGTTTCTTGATTTTCTTCATATGCAATATGCAGAAATTTGCAGATTTCTATGGAAACATTCTCAAAGCGATATTCTATAAAGCTTTTGCTTTTACACATAGACAATACCCATTACAATTCTGTACCTCTCAAGTATTTTATCAAATCGTCCTGGGATAAGACTCCCGTCTCAGCAGGCGAAGCAGAGTCTCCATCCGGTTCTCCGATGTCTGGCAGAGCCGGATGAGTCTATTATCCTTCATCTGGAGCCTTCATCTGGAGCCACCTGACAAGCTGTCACAAGTGGCAATGCAAATTTTTGTCCTTCAGAATTACTTCAGCTTGATTTTAATTTTAGAACAGGCTGAAATTAATCCTCCAACAATAATTAGAAGCGCACCCGTTGTGCCCTTGTACCCTCCCAATTTTGCACCTAAAGCTGAAAAATCAGATACTTCCACTGCCTCCACCTTATTTGTCAGTATAAGATAAGCACCTATTGCAATTAACAAAATTCCTACAATGACTTTTGAAAGGAAAGCTAAGAATTCATACTTCATACCACATCTTGTGCAATCTTTCTTTGGGTTTCCATCGCCAGAAAGAGTGGCAGGACCTTCAAACGCCTTATAATTCTTATGTTTGCTTCTGTCCATCTAGAAACACCTCACAGAAATCAGTTATACTTATAAAACATAAACTGGCAGAACGCCCAAGAATGAGGATATTGGTATTTCACATAATAAAACCCAAAGAATTTTATCACTCCTTGGGTTTATGAAACACATATTCAGGCGGAAACAGATCTATCGCATTCTTCCGTAAGCCAGGAACCTCTTATATATACTTACTTCACTTTTGCGGATTTCGTTGCAGGTCTCCTCACGTTTATTAGAAAATTCAATCACCTTGGCCGCATCTTTTTCTGATTTTTCGATGTTTTTGGACACGATGTCTGATAATCTATCCATTTCTTTAAGTGTCATTTTAATCACTCCATCTAAAATTTTACACCCGAATTCATGTAAAATTTTTCTACATCAGTATAGTATATTATATAATAACAAATCCGAGAACTTGTCAAGGACTATTTGTAAAAAATTACTATGTTACTTATACAAATCAATTATAATACTCTATAATCTACCCGTCAACACGAATTGATTTATTTCCTAATCATATGCAATTTATTTCGTTAATTAGGTTGTCTTTTTCATATCGATTAATCAAAGCTTGATTTTGTTTGGCTGTTTTTCATTGTATATTGTGGGGAATTGTTGGTATAATCAACATGGCAAGAATATTGAAATGGTTATGTGTTCCATAATACTTTTCGATTGGAGATTTTACATGGAAGGATCACGTTTCGGACAACAAATGAAATTTCTTCTGGAAATAGATGCATTAAAGTCCGTAGTCCGCCAGAATTACCTTTCGGATGGTTCCAGGAGAGAGAATGATGTCGAGCATTCCTGGCATCTGGCAATGATGGTCATGGTGCTGGAGGAACATTTTGAAGGACTGGATGTGCTTAAAACGATCAAAATGGCTCTGATACATGATATAGTAGAGATATTTGCCGGTGATACTTTTGCTTACGACGAGAAGGGGTATGAGGATAAAGACGAACGGGAGCAATTGGCGGCAAAGAAGATATTTTCCATCCTGCCTGAAGATCAGGAAAGGGAATATATCGAGCTTTGGAAAGAATTTGAGGCAATGGAGTCGAAAGAGGCCATATGTGCATCAATAACGGACAGAATTCAACCGCTGACAATGAATTTCGGATCTGAAGGCAAGATGTGGCTAAACCGAGGAGTGACTGCGGAAATGGCGCGCAAACGCAACAAGATCGTACTGGATAAAGCACCCCGATGCATCAAAGAATATGTGGAGGATCTGATAAGAGCGGGATCGGAGAAAGGTTTTTTTGCAAAGGAACAGGAGAAAAGATGAAAGAGTTATTTCAAGAACACAATATAAATGCATCATTACTGAAGGCACTCGAGAACGAAAGAATAATAACGCCTACTGAAATACAAAAAAAGGTCATTCCCGAGATGCTCGGAAATAAGGATCTGATCGTTCAATCGGAGACGGGCACAGGAAAGACACTGGCCTACCTTCTTCCATTATTCTGTAAAATAAACGCGGCAGTCAGGGAAATGCAGGCGATCATCCTTGTGCCGACCCATGAACTGGCAATACAGGTACTGCGGGTTGTAGAGCTGCTGTCGCAGAATTCCGACGTGAAGATAAGCTCAGCACCGATTATCGGGAATGTCAATATTGACAGACAGATTGAGAAGCTGAAGGAGAAACCCCATATTATCGTTGGTTCGTCCGGCAGAATCCTGGAGTTGATCAGGAAGAAGAAAATATCGGCCCATACCATTAAAACAATCATTCTGGATGAAGCTGACAGATTGATGGGCGACAGCGACATTGAAAATGTCAGGGCGGTCATAAAAAGTACGATGCGGGACAGGCAGCTGCTGATGTTCTCCGCGTCCATATCAAAAGAAACAGAAGCCCGCGCGCGTGAAATCATGAAAGAACCGGAGATTATAAGGGGCGAAGCGGCGACATCTGTTCCCGATACGATTGAGCATGTCTGTTTCGAGGCGGAGCAACGGGAAAAATTT
>JAEWQC010000214.1 GCA_023399355.1 Bacillota bacterium
TATCTCATAGGGTGCCGCCCAGGCTGCAAACCATATGGGGGATGCTTGTTGTCAAGGGCATTCCTGACTCTCAAAATTACAGGATGATTCTTTTCTTCTTTTTCCTACAGTAAATTGACGCGATCATATCATGGGCCATTTATTGACGTATTTTGGCGAAAGTGTTACTATACACAATATATGATGAAAAAATTTTGCTATATACAATGAAAAATAGATAAGGAATTCTCAGTTTTTCACTTGTATTACATTCGGTACCTTGTTGAAAAAATAAATTATTTCTTGTATCATTCTTTTTCAACAGATATATTATGATATTTTACTGCATGTCGGTTTCCGGAAATACAGGGATCTGAGGCTTTGGGGGGTTATTTTTCCAAATGGTACTATTTACGGCTGTCAACTTGTTGAGGGGCTCAATCTTTCTTTTCATATCTGCCGCTTCTTTAGCACTAATTCTGTTAAAATGGCATAAACTTTGCAACATCGTTTCCAATATCATTTGCATAACGGCTTCCATTTTCGGCATATCAGGCTCGTTGATCCAGCTTCTGGCAGGCGGGGAGAGGATAAGGATTGCCGCATTCAAACCGGCAATACCGATATTGTCCTTTGACATAGCAATGGATCGGCTTTCTGCATTCTTCGTGCTTGGATTATGCGTATTGGTGCTTTGTGTCTCTATCTACTCCATAGGATATGTGTCCCATTATTATGGAAAGAGAAATGTGGGGCTCTTCAATTTTCTTTATTCTTCATTTATTTTATCGATGCTTTTGGTGATGACAGCCGGAAATGCTGTCTTCTTCTTTATTGCATGGGAGGCCATGGCAGTACTGTCTTATTATCTGGTGGTCTTTGAATCCGAGCATGTGGAGAAACAGAGGGCGGGAACGCTGTACATCATCATGACACATCTTGGTACGGCGTTTCTGATGATCGCATTCATGCTGATGTACAGCTACACGGGTTCGTTTGATCTCGCCGGAAGCTCCTCCGCAATTCCTGCTTCTGCGAGAAACATCCTGTTTCTCCTCTTTCTCACAGGCTTCGGCGTTAAGGCCGGTGTGATTCCGGTACATATCTGGCTGCCTTATGCGCATCCTGCCGCACCGGGCAATGTTTCCGCGCTGATGTCCGGCATCATGATCAAGACTGCTGTATACGGGCTTCTGAGGTTCGTGCCGGTATACCTTGGTGTGGAGAATACCTGGTGGGGAGTAGCAATCCTCATTGTGGGTATGATATCTGCGGTACTCGGTGTAGCCTATGCTTTTGTTGAAAAAAACATCAAAAAACTGCTGGCTTACAGTAGTATTGAAAATATTGGGATCATCTTCATAGGCCTTGGCATTGCGTTCATCGCATTTTCGCAAAAGAACGGCACAATTGGTGCGCTTGCTTTAGCTGCTTCGCTCTTTCACACTTTTAACCATACGTTATTTAAAGGCGGTCTGTTCCTCGGAGCGGGCTCCATTCATTATTCCACCCACACGATCAACATGGAGCATCTTGGCGGACTCATCAAAAAGATGCCGGTAACTGCAGTATTCATGCTGGGCGGTGCACTTTCAATTTCTGCGATTGTTCCATTCAATGGCTTTGCCAGCGAGTGGCTTACCCTGCAGTCTGTTTTCGGAAGTATTTTACCCGGAAATGCTGCTCTGAATATATTGGCGATCCTCTCCGTGGCCGCCCTAGCTATCGCTGGAGCGCTGGCGGCAGCCACCTTTGTAAAGTTGTTTGGCATCTCCTTCCTGGGACTGGGTCGAACTGAGCAGGCAGACCATGCAAGGGAGGTTCCTGCTGTCATGAATGTCGGAACAGGTGTATTGATAGTGTTGTGTCTGGTGTTCGGACTTTTCCCGATGCTGTTTCTCAAGTTGACGGACAAGCTTGTGGTTGAATTGGCAGGACAATCCTTGATCGGTCAATTAAAAGGCCCGTTCCTCTTTGCAGGATATCTTGAGCAGGCCACCGGAAATGAGATTTCACCATTCATGGTCTTTGTGGCGCTTATTGCAGTGATACTCGGTGTACTGCTGGTTTTAAGGCTGGTGGGCGGGAAATACATTGAAAGGAAATATGGCACCTGGGACTGCGGCTTTGAAGCACTCAACTCCAGAATGCAGTATACTGCCACCGGCTTTTCGAAACCGGTTGAAATCGTATTCAGGATGCTTTTCCGGCCTTCAAGGGAATTGAAGGTGGAGGGCGAACACCTGTATCATCCGGAGTCAATGGAATACAAGGTTTCAACGGAGCCAATATTTGAAAAATATATTTATGCTCCGGTCCTGCAACTGGTGCAGGCCATTTCAAAGAAAATAAAATATGCAATACAGACCGGAAGCGTCCATATGTACCTGATGTATATATTTATCGCAGTTTTGGTTCTATTGCTGTATAACAGGATTGCCTAAGGAGAGAGCGGGAAATGAGCAATATTTTATATATCATGATGCAGTTCATTACAATCCTACTGATCGCACCGCTGGTAAACGGAGTCATCAGGAAGGTGAAAGCCCTGACACAGAAGAGGAGAGGCGCACCTTTGCTGCAGATGTATTTTGACCTTTACAAGCTGTGCAGAAAAAGTGCAGTGGTGTCGGAGACTTCCTCATGGATATTCAGGGCTGCACCATATATTGTGTTTTCTTCTGCAGCGGCAGCGGCTCTGCTGATGCCTGCTACCACGATGCCGGCACCTGAAGGCTTTGCAGGAGATATCCTCCTGATGGTCTACCTGCTCGCACTGGGAAGATTTTTTATGACACTTGCGGGTCTGGATACCGGCAGTACTTTCGGCGGGATGGGCAGCAGCAGGGAAGCCATGATTTCCTCCTTAATGGAGCCATCCATTCTTGTTTCCGTATTCACCCTGGGTCTCGTTGCCGGAACGACTTCCGTTTCCGGTATCATGCAGGCGATGAACAGACTTGCCGTACCGCTGGCGCAGCCTGTTTTCATCCTCGTAGCCCTTTCCATATTGATTATTATCATTGCCGAGACCTCAAGGATACCGGTTGATGACCCGGCGACCCATCTGGAACTGACGATGGTCCATGAGGCCATGATACTGGAATATTCCGGCAGACACCTGGCTCTGATGGAATTGGGCGCTTCCATTAAACAGCTGGTTTTTATCACGCTGCTGGTCAACATTTTCCTGCCCCTTGACCAGTTCATCACATTGGGAGGAGTTGCCGCAATTGCGGTTTCACTGCTGTTTTATTTGATCAAGGTGGTTTTTGTTGCTGTAATCATTGCCATCATCGAGGTTGGCACTGTAAAATTCAGATTTTTCAGTGTGCCGAACCTGGCGGCGCTTTCATTTATATTGGCCTTTATTGGCTTTTTACAATATTTCGTCCTTGGGAGGTAGTTATGGAAGGTTATAATGAGATATTATCCGTATTGATTTTACTAACCTCTTTCGTTTTAATGGCAAACAAGAGAGTCAAATCATATATCAGGACCTTCAGGCTGCAGTCGGCGTTGATCGCTCTGACCGCCGGCATTATGGGAATCAGAAGCGCCATCAGTGAAGGCAGTTATGATGTGCTGGTAATCTGCATCATTATTATTGCGCTGAAGGTGATCTATATTCCGAATCTTTTGCACAAGACCTTCGCAAATGTTGAGTACAAAGTCGAGAAGGACTTTTACTTTAATATACCGCTGCTGATCCTCTTTTGCTGCGGACTAGTGGTATTCACCTATTTTGCCGTCTCAAGGGTGGGAGGAATCAGCGAAGGCGAAATCAATTCCGCGGTGGTCAACTCTGTTTCACTGGTATTGATCGGACTATTCTTCATGATATGCAGGAAGAAGGCCATCGGGCAGATTGTAGGCTTTCTGGTAATCGAAAACGGATTGTTTGTCACAGCGATGTTTTCAACCAACGGGATGCCCTTCATTGTTGACATGGGTATATTTATTGATATTATAACGGCTGTTTTGATCATGGGGATTATTGTGTTCAAAATAAATGATAAGTTTGATTCAATAGACATCAATAAACTTAAGAACTTGCGGGGTTAGACAAATGGGCTTGCTTCTTTGGATTTTATTAATCATTGCAGTTCCGGTATTTGCACTGTTCAACAACAGGAAAGCACTTCATGCCGTGAATGTGGCGGTATCTGTTGCGATGTTGCTTATAGCGGGCTTTGAGACAAGAAATGTGATTTTGAAGGGTAAAGTGGAATATGGCGCTTTGGGAGGGATCTTCTTTCTGGACCCACTGAGCGTCATCATTTTGGATATTGTACTGGTGATCGGGCTTATGGCAGCTGTATTTTCTGTCGGGTATCTCAACGAAGAGCTCAAGGATGGGAAAATTGAATTTGGCCGCATAAAATTGTATTACATCCTGATGTACACCTTTCTGTTCACGATGGTTTTTGCCTTAAGCGTAAGAAACATGGGAATCATGTGGATCGCAATCGAGGCTACAACGCTGGCATCGGCTTTCCTTGTAGGCTTCTATAATGATAAAAAGGCCATTGAGGCTACCTGGAAATATGTCATCATCTGTTCAGTTGGAATAGCAATAGCAATGCTTGGAATCATCTTCCTGCATTTGTCTTCTGTGGGATTGTTCAAAGGCGCGCAACTGCTGGACTGGACAGTATTGTACAGCAATGCCGCAGCATTGAAGAGCCCGGTTCTCAGGCTGGCATTCATTTTCATCCTGATAGGTTTCGGGACAAAAGCAGGCCTTGCACCGATGCATACCTGGCTGCCTGATGCGCACAGCCAGGCTCCGTCGCCAATTAGTGCGCTTTTATCGGGTGTGCTTCTGAACAGTGCAATGTATGCCATCATCAGGACGGTTTCCATCGTAAACAAAAACTTGGGCAGCAGTTTGTTTACCGGACGCATCCTGATGGCAATTGGACTTTTATCCATTGCAACAGCGGCAGTATTTATCCTGACACAGAAAGATTATAAAAGGCTTCTGGCTTATTCAAGCATAGAACATATGGGCATCATTGCATTTGCGATCGGAATTTTCAGTCCTGCGGCTGTGTTCGCTGCAATATTCCATATGATCAACCATTCATTTACGAAATCGATGTTGTTTTTTACGTCAGGAAACATCTTGCAGAAATATGGCACAAGGGAAATATCCAAAGTTCAGGGACTTCTTAAAGTATTGCCGGTATCCGGTACGGTCTTTTTCCTCGGATTATTTGCTATCGCCGGTACACCGCCATTCAGTGTCTTTGCAAGTGAGTTCAGCATCCTGGCAGCCGCATTTGAACACGGCAACTTCCTGCTCGGTGCCACTCTGGCACTTTTGCTTGCAATGATCTTTGCAGGGATTGCACTGACACTCTTCAGGATTTTTTATACAAAGGGAGTGCAGGAAGTGCACAACGGAGACGGTTCTCCCATAATGGATCCAGGAGGTATGGGGGACGGTTCTCCCATAAGAGATATAAGGGTCGGTTCCCCCATAAGAGATATAGGGGTCGGTTCCCAACTGTCGGGATATGAAACTTTAGCGGAAAAAGGGGAAGCTAATAAAGCCGGTGTGGCAGTAATTGTGGTACTTCTGGCCATTATTGCGATTATGGGGATATATATGCCGGCACCCCTGAAGGATCTGATCACAAGTGCACAGAAAATTATTACCGGAGTGTAGCGTGGATTATCCGTGGAGTGCAGGAAGGATTTTCCACGGAGTGCAGCGTGCATTTTTCATGGAGTACGGCAAGATTTTTTACTGGAGGTTAAGCAATGAACGGTTATCTATTGAGCACGAAGCTTACAGAAAAATTTTCCGACAATATATATTCATGTACGAGGAATAATTCAAATGAGCAGTACATGGAGGTCAACCCGCAGATTATTGCGGATCTGTGCACCCATATCAACAGGGAACTGGACTGCCAGCTGGTGTCCATGTTTGCTGCCGATGAAAGGGCGTTGTCCGGCAGCTTCGTTCTCTATTATACGTTTGCTGACAGGCAGAGCGGACAACTCCTGATCATTAAGACGAAACACAGCCCGGAGAAGCCGTCTTTCATTTCAATCTGCGCGACAGTCCATGCGGCTGCTTTATATGAGCGTGAAATACAGGATATGTTCGGTCTGGTGCCACTCGAGCATCCTGACCCCCGCAGGCTGGTTTTCCACAGTAACTGGCCGGAGGGGAGGTTCCCGCTGCGAAAGGACATTGACGGCAGGCACAGACCGGACAGGGCGATGGTGGAAACTCCCTTTATGAAGGTGTCCGGCGAAGGTGTTTTTGAAATACCTGTCGGACCAGTGCATGCCGGTATTATCGAACCGGGACATTTCCGCTTCAGCGTTGCAGGAGACCCGATTATCAACCTCGAGGCAAAGTTGTATTATGTCCATAAAGGGATTGAAAAGATGTGTGAAGGGGAGAGCCTGGAAAAGTGTCTTTATATTTCGGAAAGGATTTCCGGAGATGAGACCTTCACCAATTCGCTGGCTTATTGCCAGGCGGTTGAAAAGCTTGCGGGAATGGAAATCCCATCGCGTGCACGGTACATGAGGGTGGTCTTTGCCGAGTTGGAGAGACTGACCAGCCATCTTGGCGATCTGGCCGGGATTTGTCTGGACGTAGCTTATGGCTTTACCGGATTTCAGTTCAGAATGATGAGGGGCTGGAGTTATTCGATTGCCGACGAACTTTGCGGTATGAGGTTTCTGCGAAGTGTGAACAGGCTTGGCGGCGTCAGAAAGGATTTTATAGCAGGAAGCGAGAACAAGGTGACCGGGCTTTTGCAGAAAATCCGCAGTGAACTGGCCGATACAGTAAGCATCATAAAAGCTAATACGTTATTTATAGACAGGGTCGAAAACACAGGGGTGCTGCAGTTTGAAACCGCAAAGGATCTGAATGCGGTAGGTCCGGGGGGCCGTGCGTCGGGTGTCCGCCACGATGTGAGAAGGACGTTCCCTTATGCTGCTTACGGTGAACTTGAATTCCTCGTACCGGAGCACAATAATGGGGATGTCAACTGCAGAATGAATGTAAAACTGGAAGAGTGCTTTGAATCGATAGACCTTATGCTTAAAGCAATCAATGCGATGCCATCCGGGAAATTTTTTGAACCGATGCCGGATGTCAGGCCTTATTCTTTTGCATTCGGAATGACGGAGGCGCCGAGGGGTGAAAATATCCACTGGGTTATGACAGGAGAAAACAATACCGTCTACAGATACAAGGTAAGAACCCCCTCCTTCTGTAACTGGCCCGCAGTATGCCACGCGGTGAAGGGCAACATTGTACCGGATTTTCCATTGATCAACAAAAGCTTCAATTTGTCCTATGCCGGAAATGATCTGTGAAAGCCGATTTATAGACGAAACTGTTGCTGTCGGAGTATTTGGAGGTTAATATGTTCAAAACGATCGGAAAAATAATTAAATATCCCAGACTTACACAGGACTACCCGAAGAAAATGATTGAATCAAGCTGTTTCATCGGGAGACCAGAGATAGATAACATGAAATGTACTGACTGTGGAGAGTGCCTGAAGCGGTGCCCATCCGGAGCTATTGTGAAGGGGGCCGGTTCATCTCTGGTAGAAACGGGCTCAGCCAGCAGAGACAAAAGCCCTGCCGGTAGAGACGACAGCTCAGCCAGCAGAGACAAAAGCCCTGCCGGTAGAGACGACAGCTCAGCCAGCAGAGACAAAAGCCCGGCCGGTAGAGACGAAAGCTCAGCCAGCAGAGACAAAAGCCCGGATTGTAAAAACAGCAGCTCAGCCTCTAAAGACATTGTATCTGGTGAAGTGGCAGCAGTATCCGCAAGTATCGGTATAAATTACGATGAGTGTGTGTTTTGTGCGCTATGTGAAGATATTTGCCCTTCCGGAGCGGTAAAAATGACAAATAAGTTTGAATTGGCCGAAAGGGACAGAAATCTGTTAAGAAGCAGTACATTAATCATCAGGGAAGCTGATGTTCCAACTATTACAGAGGATGAACTGAACAACAGGCTTTCTAAAAAAATAAAGAAGATGTTCGGAAGAAGCCTCCAGATCAGGGAAGTGGATGCTGGTTCCTGCAATGGCTGCGACTACGAGATAAATGCGCTGAACAATCCGTTCAATGATATAGAGAGGCTGGGTATCCATTTTGTTGCATCCCCAAGGCATGCCGATCTGCTGCTGGTCACCGGCACGGCTTCAAGAAACATGGAACAGGCGCTTTTAAAGACTTATGAAGCCACACCCGGGCCCAAGCTGGTGGTGGCTGTCGGTGCATGTGCCTGCAGCGGGGGTATTTTCAGAGACAGCTATGCTGCAAACAAGGGGATTGACAGCCTGGTTCCGGTGGATGTCTATATACCCGGCTGTCCGCCGAGGCCCCAGTCGATACTGTATGGAATATTGAAGGTGCTGGACCGTTTAAAGTGAACAGCAACTGTTTCAGGAGACGGCTTAACAGCAGCGTTTTCAGGAGGCGGCTCAACAGCAGCTGTTTCAGGAGGCGGCTCAACAGCAGCTGTTTCAGGAAGCGGCTCAACAGCAGCTGTTTTTAAACGCTTCCACCAGAAGTTCCAGACTCTCCAGCACCTGGAGCCTTTTATCCTCCGGGATGCAGTTGTATAAGGCGGAAAAGTGGTCATCCATGTTGGATTCTATGGTATTAAACTGCCTGATTCCCTTTTCCGTCAGCGTAATATTTACATATCTTCTATCTGCAGGATCCAGCTCTCGTTTCGCATATTCACTTGTCACCAGGTTGTTTACGGTCCGGCTCATGGTGCTGTTGTCCAGATTCAACAGATTGGCGAGATCGATCAGTGAAATCTTACCTGCCCGTCCGATTTCCACAATAGCATGACACTGAGCCATTGTTATACTGCAGCAGGCCATTTCGCTGTCATTGAGCACGCCCATCTTTCTTTCCAGAAGTCTGATACTTTCCCGAAGCTTTTTTTCCTCTTCTTTCGTATTCATCCGAACCCTCCGCTTTTATTGTTCATGTGAAGCATGCTAAATTGCCTAACAGCAGGTACTCTTTGAATTTGAACGACCCCCGGAATCCGTGCAGCCACTATCGGAATCGGAGCATCCGCAGGTCGGCTCGCTTCCGGTCAGCAGTCCTTTTATAATCGCAGCAGCACAGCCGACCCCCGGTTTCACGCTTAATGCAGAGGAAGGGCAGTTCAGTGCACAAGCTCCGCATTCCATACAGGCATTGATATCCACGATTTCAACCTTGCCCGAGGTGACATACAGGACATTATGAGGGCAAACCCTGGTACAAATTCCGCAGCCGGTGCATTTTGCAGAATCCAGCTTCAAGGTGGCGGTGTCTTTCAAATATCTATGTTTCATTTAGGAACCCTCTCTTTCATTTAAGAATCTTCTCTTTCATTTTATAAGGTTATGGACTCTTCTGATTCAATAGTCAGGGATTGAATATCATCACCGCCAACTGCAGCAGGATGCCCAAACCCAGAGATATCATCATGAGTGGCAGTGCGACTTCCATTTCACGTTTAACACCTGAAAAGGAAGTGTAGGTGGAGCAACCGGTGAAGTTCATTGCGAGATAAGATGAGACAGCAGGAAGGGCAAGCAGGTAGGAAGCAGCTGTAAACCAGCTGAATCCAGGAGCATTGGGGAAGCCATTCAGCAACAGTACGCCTGCCACCCATAGCAGGCCAAGCAGCCAGCCCTTGAAAGAAAACGCCCTTCCCGGTATGTAAGGCAGTAAAACGGGAGTAAGTACCGCACCCGTGAAAATTGTCCCCAGTATGGCGTAGAAATCTATTATCCCGAAGTGTCCCAGCCCGGTCAGATTCAAGATGAAAAGGACACCGAAAAGAATCAGCAGCGGTTTGAAAGCGTTTACAAATTCCAGAGGGGTCAGCACCAGGCGATCGATCACAGTGAACCTGACAGTCCGCATCTCCTTATCCGCTGTCATGTTATTCTGCAGAAAAGCCTTGATATCACTGGCTCTGACGGGTCCGTAAACAACCTTGAAGCCGGACTGCTTCGCCACTTCGTGTGCCGATATGCCCGGCGCACCAAGCTGCGGCAAAATAACGGTCCTGTGGGATACGATCGTTCCAAGGCATACCATGGCAATCCTGTTCACCAGCTCTTTGGTTCCAAAAGTTCCTTTTCCTGCGGCACACCAGACATTGATGCCTTTTGTGTCCAGAACCAGCAGCCAGGCATTCAGATCTGAAAGCTCCATTCGAAGACTGTCGAAGGTCATTTTATAATTGGCTGTTACAAGAACGGGAGAAGTATCGTCCGGATTTCCAATACAGTATATCCCCGGGTCAACTTTGTAATTATCCCTGTTGATTCCAAAACGTGCTTTTATCGAACCCAACAGATCGGAAAAAGCCAGATCGGCAGATACCTGCTGAACTTCCCCTGCAGCGGTGGCAATACTGCCGCTTACCCACGAGGCGTCCTTCGAATATCTCATCCGGATGACCGGACCGCACCCGCTGTTCTCTTTACAGGAAGCTGTTCCGCCCGCACTGCCGCCGCAGCAGCTTGCAGAAGAGGAAGAGGCCGGAATTTTCAACTTTACTTTGTCCATACATTTTTCCTCGCTTCAACAATTTATTATTTCAAAATTATTATATTATACGAATACAATAATTGCAATATAAAATAGTTGCGATATACAACTATTATCTCCAAATAAAGCCCACTTCAAAGCATGCGGTTACAACCTTGATGAAGCAGGAATCCACCAAATTGCCAATTGTGTGAATAAGAGGGGAGATTCAATTGCATAATATGAGTTATGTGTAAAATAGGGTCTTAGGAAAAAAATTAAAGGAGTGCGTCGTGGAACAGTTATATATCGGTATAGCCTTAATATCCCTCATTTTTGCAGGGGCGACAATTCTTCTGGGGGGAAGACGCATTAAAAGGGTCCTTCTGAAATATATCCCGGCGATGATCGCCTTCGCTGCTACGCTCGCACTGGTTATAAAAACCGCCATGTCTGCACGGGAAGGTTTTGAGAGCCTTGGATACGCCATACTGGCTATGATAGCGGCAGTCATATTTCTAGTATCGGTCATAACTGCGATTACAGTTGAGATAGTGAACCGGAGGCGCAAACGCCGCCAGTCAGAATCTTAGCAGCAAAACATAGGTAGGAATGACCAAATTCAACAGGGATAACAGAATTGTACCGAATGCAGCCAGTTTGTTTTTTTCTTTTTTTATGAGAAATATCCCATAACTGAATGTGTGATAACTTACCGCAAGTAAAAACAGTATTAATAAGTAGATCATTCCCTAGTCTCCTTTGCCGGAACTGTCGAATAAGGGGGAAGAATGGAATATCAGTCCCGTCCTCCTGACTTTTACATCCAGCGAGATATTTACAACCGCCTCGGGATAATGCGAAAGCCAATTATACGATTCAAACTTACCTATTGTTGAAAAATTGCCGGCTATCCATTCTCCGAATCCGAATATATCCGTATGGAGTTCTTTTTGAGTCTTTTTTACGGTCTTATTCATACAGTCCAGAAGATACTCCCTAATCTGGCTTTCAAGATCGGACTGGTTGGAAAGCTGTTCATAATCAAAACGGCTTTGAATAGCATAGACTTCGGATTCCAGCCGCACATTCACATCGATATGGGGCTTTCCTCCTTTGAAATACGCCCTGAATCTGGTTCCCCTGCTTTTATGGATATCGAATATAATTGCTCTGTCGGGACTGTGTTTGTCGGGTAAGGAAAACCTTCCGCCATTGTACTTGCCCATGATCATCATATAACATGCGGTTTCATGAGGGTCCATGCTTCCGACCATTTTACCCCCGTCAAAAACAGCCAGCCCTGCCAGTTCTATTTTCGACACGCCGGACATTGGCAGTTCACCGGGGGTCAGGTTTCCATGATCCATTAGTGATTTGGATTCAGCAGGCTTATCATATGGTTGTTCCAAATTATTCACTCCGCCATAAAGAGCAATGGGGCTTCGGTAAGGAGAAAACATGCCAGCATAGAACTTGGTAAATCTTGCATCCGGAAAAAAGCCCGAAGTGCTTGATTGCATCAGATGTAATTCAATTTGTTTCGACAGGCTGTCGCCTATAGTGCTTTCATTGGCTTTGATGAAGTCTTCCGCTGTGCCCCTTGCCACTACGATTGCCGAACTGCCGCGCGTTTCTCTGAAACGGTCGAGTCCTGAGATATAGGTGTCGATGCCTTCTCTGGCAAATTCTTCTGAAAAAATGTACCATTTCGTATGCACTAAAGAAATTCTTCTTGAAACTCCGGCGTTTAGCATATCGACGGCCTCAAGCATCGTGGGCGCTTCAATGGTGGTTACATTGCTGCCGGATTGTGCATTCTTGCCTTTTGACCCTTCAGGTTCTTTTTGACTGGATCCTCCGCTGTTACCGCCGATCTTATATATCGGGTATTGTACCGTAAGGCGTACTTTACTGTAAGTTCCCTTATCCACTCCGACAGAAAGGGCATAGACCAGATCATCGATTTCCCGGCTGTCAAAACAACCTGTCAATGCAGTTATAATTAAGGATAGAATGAGAAACAGGATTATATTCCTTTTATGCATTCTCTGCACGCCCCTTTTTTCTAAAAATAACTGCAATCAGCAGTACCAGGACTGCCGGCACATAAATGACAAGCATGCTGTACTGCCTCAGAAAAGCGATATTTACCTGTGAAACGACCTGCATGCTGTCCGGCAGTATGGCTACGATGAAAACGAGTATGGCAAAAGGGATCAGAAGCGGCTTGTGGTCTTTTATTGTAAAGATCTTGCTGTATATCAGCATACTGAAGTAATAGGAGGCTGTCGTGGATAGGACAGATGAAATGACCCAGGCAAAAAGGAAGATGGATTCCACTCTTTCTATGAACCTGTTAAAATAGATGGATCTGGAAAGCTCGAAAATGCCGGAAATATTTTCACTTCCAATGGCATAGCCAAAAGTCATCAGATAGCAGAGCAGGGATATCATGAAGACCGCACCTGTTATCAGAATACTGTACATCCCTATTTTTTTATAAAATTCATGCCCTCCTACCGCATTGACAGCAAGACCCAACAGGATAAATTCGAAATAAGCGGAGCTTCTCATGAAACCGTACTCCACGGTGGTAACGGGACCATAACCCCAATAGGGTTTCAACAGGTTTACATCATAGGAGGGCGCAGCCAATAATAAAATCAAACCGAGAGCGATGATTGTCGGAATAAAGCACAGCACACATATACGTGCCAGAGTTTGAAGTCCGTGATAACTTATAATAATTGAAACGGACAGAAAGGTGATTATGACAACGCTTGTGGGTGTGAAGGGCAGGTTGTATACCTTGATCATCTCAACGAATTCTCTCAAAGTGGAACCGGCATTGAAAACGATAAAACCACAGATTACCAACAGGACTGGTTTGCCCAACCATTTTCCAAGAACTGTTTCATAAATATGAATGATATCCTTGCCGGGGAAACGCTTGAGCAACAGGTAGATGAACAGGAAGAAAACAAGCGTGACCAGACAGGATATAAGTGTTACATACCAGGCTGCAGTACCTGTCTGATAGACGATACCTCCTACACTCGTAAAGAAAATTTTGTTGATCATGACCAAAGAGGTGAAGCATATGGCTTCATAGGTGCCGATTTTCCCTTCACTGTTCATCCTGTTTATCCTTTCTGCCGGGTTTTCCCTTATTTGGTTTTGATTTGATCCATTTTCTTGATATTTTGGGCTGTCTCCGGATATCAAGAGGATTTAAATAGTCAGGTCTCCTTTCCTGCTTCCAGACCGGCCATCTGATAAAGAAATCAAAGCTGCGTTTTGTCTTTGGTGCAATCGTGCTGAATATGGGTACTCCAAAAGAATTGAGGCTTACCGTGAGAGCAAATACAATCAATATTCCGAGGGATATCCCGTAGAAACCCAGCGAAGCACCCAGTATGATGAAAAAGATTCGAATGATCCTGGCACCGAAGGCCAGGCTGAAATCCGGTATTGCGAAGTTGCCGAGGCCTGTAAATGCAACGATGATGATCAATACGGGACTGACCAGATTTGCCTGTACAGCTGCCTGTCCCAGTATCAAAGCTCCTATGATGCCTATCGTATTGCCAATGATGCCTGGTATCCTTATGCCTGCTTCCCGGATCAGCTCAAAAGAAACCTCCATCAGCAGCACCTCTGCTATTGTGGGAAAGGGGACGTTTTCACGCGCTTTTGCTATCGCGATCAATAGGTCGGTTGGAATCATTTCACCGTGAAAAGTTGTCAGTGCGACATACGTGCCGGGCAGCATCGTAGCTACAAAAAAAGCAAATAACCGGATCAATCTTAAAAAAGTGCCGTAGGGCCATCGCAAGGTTGTATCTTCGGGGGTGTGAAGAAAATCCGCGATGGTCACCGGCACAATCAGTGCAAACGGTGACCCGTCTGTCAGGATGGCAACTTTTCCTTCCACCAGATGTGACACTGCACGGTCGGGTCTTTCTGTGGACAGTACGGTCGGGAATATGGACAAGGGGTGATCTTCAATGAATTGCTCCAATATTCCGTCACTCATGATCAGATCTGTTTCAATACTTTTCATCCTGCGGAGCACTTCACTTACCAAAGCCGGATTTACAAGCTTATTAATGTAGAGTACGGCAAATTTTTCATTATTGCGCTTACCCAAGTCTATAAAACAGGTGGTCAATTCCCTGTTTTTTAAAATTCTTCTCAATAGGGTGATGTTGGTGCGGAGGTTTTCATTAAAGGCTTCCTGTGCTCCTTTTACGACACCTTCAACCTGTGGCTTTTCCACACTGCGCTTTTCAAAGCCTTTTGTTTCGCAGAGGATATAATAGGGATAGCCATCGATGAAAATTCCTGTATCTCCTGCCAATGCACCAATTATTGCAGCTTCCTGTGTATCGGCCTTACTCATCTGATTCGTCTCTATCACACTGTCATAGACGTAGTCAAACAGGTTTTTCCCCTGCAGGTCTTTGTACTTGCTTCTTTCCAGGAGCGGCTGCAATATGGATAAATTGATGACTTCCTTGCTTACCATTCCATCTACAAAGAAGAGAAATGCATTTACGCCATCTGCAATACAAAATCTGCGATAGATGACATCCTTGTTATCCTTTGAATTGAAGGCCTTTCTGAGATCTTCAATATTTGTTTCAATTTCAGCGGAAATACTTTTGCTTTCGTCCTCGCCTTTGACGTTACCTTTTGAGCTTTTATCAGGAACGGAATCTTTTTGCTTTTGAGAAGGGGAGTTTTTCATGTTCCCGGACGGCTCCTCCGAAGATTTTGCCGGATTAAGTTTTTTCGCCTGTATTGCGGGGAGAGGTTTGATAAAGGTCCTCTTTTGAAGTTTTTTATCGACCCTGTGCTCTTCATCGGATTTTCCGTCTGCAGATGCAGGGGAATTCCGGCCTTTTTCAAATTTCCTGCTTTCTGCTGAAGGCGAAGTGGTGTCAACCTCAGGAATAAAGAAGGCTGTATCCGGCTTTTCTTTGTAAGTTAACCATGAGAACAGGTTTGTCAGTGAATTCTTCTTTTTAACCAATCCAATCTCCTTCAGAAATTATTAGACATAGTATTTGCATTATTCGGACAAGGTATGATGAATAAAATCTTTTTTGACATGCGGTCATATCAATACATCAATACCAGCAGCATTTGCATCTTGTAAACTATTTGGCGGGACGATTGTCCCTATTGCAGTGATGTCTATAAAAGGATAAAAAGTTCTGTAGGAATTTAAAAACATATTATTGGCAGGATGTGCCTGTGGTATAATAAAATTGATTTTGGTGCGGATGAAAGATTTAAACTGCATACAAATTTGATTAAATGATGAACTGTCCGATTGAGCTGGATAAAAGCGGACGGAGGGATATACTGTGGATAACATGAATCTTACAATGCTCACGGATTTTTATGAAATCACCATGGCCAACGGATATTTGGAAAACAGCTTGAAAGATAAAATTGCATACTTTGACATGTTCTTCAGAAAAGTACCTGATAACGGCGGCTTTGCAATCATGGCAGGCATCGAACAATTGATAGGATATCTGGAGAAGCTGTCCTTTACGGAACGGGATATAGGATATCTCCGGGGGAAAGTAAAGTTCAGCGAGGAGTTTTTCAGTTACCTGAAGGATTTTAAATTTACCTGCGATGTCTGGGCCATTCCCGAGGGGACGCCGATTTTCCCCAATGAGCCTGTAGTGACTGTAAAGGGACCGGTCATCGAAGCGCAGTTCATCGAGACGATGCTGCTGCTTACGGTGAACCATCAAAGCCTTATTGCCACGAAAGCCAACCGGATCGTCAGAGCTGCACAGGGAAGGCCTGTGATGGAGTTTGGTTCGCGAAGGGCACAGGGGAGCGATGGGGCGATCAGCGGAGCAAGAGCTGCATACATAGGGGGCTGTGCCGGAACTGCCTGCGCCATAGCGGATCGTGAGTACGGCATCCCCGCACTTGGAACGATGGCGCATAGCTGGATTCAGATGTTTTCATCTGAGATCGAAGCATTCAGAGCGTATGCCAGGACCTATCCCGCGGACTGCACACTGCTGGTGGATACCTATAATGTGCTCAAGTCAGGCGTTCCCAATGCAATCAGCGCATTTGACGAAGAAGTTGTGCCCCGTGGTTTCAGGCCCAGGGGGATCCGGATAGACAGCGGCGACATCACCTATTTGTCCAGGGAAGCGAGAAAGATGCTGGATGCAGCCGGTTTCACGGATTGCGGCATTGTCGCGTCGAACTCTCTGGATGAATACATCATCCGCGACCTTCTGACCCAGGGCGCCAGCATTGATTCCTTCGGAGTAGGTGAGAGGCTGATCACATCAAGGTCGGAGCCCGTATTCGGAGGAGTATACAAACTGAGTGCGATTGAGGAAAACGGATGTATCCTGCCGAAAATCAAACTCAGCGAAAATGTGGGGAAGATTACAAACCCCGGGTACAAACAGGTGTGGAGGCTCTATGACCGCAATAGCGGCAAGGCAATAGCAGATGTAATCACCCTCAACGACGAGACCATAAACGATTCAATGCCCTACGAACTGTTTGATCCGGAATTTACCTGGAAGAAAAAAACCATCCGCAACTTTATGGCGAAAAAGCTGATGACGAAGCTGTTCGAAAACGGTAATTGCATTTATTCATGTCCAGACTTGAAAAAGATAAGAGACTACTGCCGCGAGCAGGTCGACACTCTCTGGGACGAAGTCAGGCGGTTTGAGAATCCGCACACTTATTACGTCGATCTTTCAAAGCAGCTGTGGGAGCTGAAGGAAAGGCTGCTGCAGGAATATTCCATGAAATAGAAACCGGAGAACTCTTCTCTTAAAAATTACAGAAAGGTATGGTGACTATATGGGCGGAAATATTGCAATATGGATTGGAAAAGACTCATTATGCTCTGGCATAACTACAATACCCTGTTAATCAACATCATCGGGTGCATGGACGGCGACACCCATTCCAATGTGTGGGTGATTGGTGAGGATACAATAAGGCTTGATGAGCTTATTGCAGATTATTACAGGCATTTGAGGGTTCATGTCCAGCATTTCGAAAACAGACTGCATGAAATTGGGGGACAAAACTAAACATGACGTTGGAAACTAAAATCAAGGAATTTAATATCAGATTTGCCGAAGAAAAAGACGTGCCACTGATTCTATTCTTTATTAAAGAACTCGCCTCCTATGAAAAACTTTTGGATGAGGTAATTACAACGGAAGAGATTCTGAGGGATTCTATTTTTATGCGCAAAAAAGCAGAGGTTATCATTGGGGAGTATGGAGGAGAACCGGTAGGCTTTGCACTGTTTTTTCACAATTTTTCCACCTTTCTCGGTAAACCGGGGATTTACCTTGAAGATTTGTATATAAAACCTGAAATGAGAGGTAAAGGATTGGGGAAAATCCTGCTGTCATTTCTTGCAAAGCTAGCTGTCGAGAGGGATTGCAGCAGGCTGGAGTGGTGGTGTCTGGACTGGAACGAGCCCTCCATCGGATTTTACAAACAACTTGGGGCTAAATCCATGAATGATTTTACGGTTTATCGAGTAAGTGACAACGCACTGACTGACCTTGCAGATGAATTCGGAGGATAGCCGTCCAGGGTTTATTCAGATCGGATTCATTTATAACTGCAGCCTGAACACGTTGCAGCCGGAATATTCCTGATTCCTGGAGGGAGCCTGTGAAACGAAAAATTGATACCACTGTACGCATACTATTCCTGCTTAAAAAGTTTTACCGGATGAACTAAAGGAGGTGCTTCCGTATGGACAACACAGGTAAATTCACAAACAAGGCGGATCATTATGTAAAATACAGGCCATCCTATCCGAAGGAATTCATCGATTATCTTTCGTCTGAAGCCGGGTTCGGGAAAGATTCCGTCGTAGCCGATGTAGGGGCAGGCACGGGTATCCTTACAAAACTGCTTCTGGACCAGGTTCAATCTGTTTTCGCTGTCGAACCGAATCCTGAAATGAGACACGCCGGCGAAAAATTCTGCGGAGAATACAAAAACTACATCTCTGTTGACGGAAGCGCAGAGGCGACATCCCTTCCGGACCAGTCAGCCGACTTCATCACCGTGGCTCAGGCCTTCCACTGGTTTGACAGGGAGAGGGCGGGAGTGGAGTTCAGACGCATACTGAAACCCGGAGGCCTGGTTGTTCTGGTATGGAACAGCAGAATCGGCAGCAGTGCATTCATTCAGGAGAATGATGAACTGTGCAGGCGGATATGTCCCGATTTCAACGGGTTTTCCGGTGCAATCGGCGAAGATGCGACGATTTGCGATTTCTTCAGGAATGGAAAATGTGAAACCCGCCTGTTCAATAACAGCAGGCTGCTTTCATTGGAGGAATATATCGGGAGCAGTCTCTCGGCATCGTATGCTCCCCTTGAAGGAGAACCAAATTATAAGGCCTTTATTGAAGGACTTACAAAGCTTTTTGAAAAATACGGCTCCTGCGGAAAGCTGCTGCTGCCAAACAATACACGCAGTTATGCAGGTTTATTGTAGAACAGGAGGAAGGAAGGAGGCATCATGATGGGGGAGGCGGATACTGTCAAAGCGGCTGCAGGTCCGGTCACAATGGATGGACTCTACCGGGACTTGAAAAACCTCGGTGTGAATTCAGGAGACATACTCCTGGTTCATTCTTCCCTCTCCAGGATAGGATGGGTCTGCGGCGGGGCACAATCCGTAGTCCTGTCTCTTCTGAAGGCGACCGGAGCGGATGGCTGTGCAGGAACCGGCGGAACCCTGGTCATGCCTGCTCACAGCGGAGACTGGAGCGATCCGGCGGAGTGGCAGAACCCTCCGGTGCCAAAGGAATGGATTCAGGCGATTTATGACAATATGCCTGCATACAACCCGGAGATCACCCCTACGCGCTTGATGGGGCGGATTGCCGAGTTATTCAGAACCTTTCCGGGAGTGCTGCGCTCGGATCATCCGCAGGTTTCATTCTGTGCAACCGGGAAATTCTCCGAAGCAATTCTAAAAGGCCATCAACTGAGTCCCCAGTTTGGTATGGAATCTCCACTCGGCAAGATGTATAATTTAAATGCAAAAGTTCTTCTCCTGGGAGTCGGCTATGACTCCTGCACCGGCTTTCATCTGGCGGAGACATTACTGGACCGGATGCCGCTGAAGCAGATGGGTACCGCAATCATGGAAAATGGCGTCCGAGTCTGGAAGTGGTTCGAGGATTATGCCTATGACAGTGGCGATTTTGAACGGATAGGTGAGGCTTTTGAAGGGAATTCCACTGTGTTCAGGGGGGAAATCGGAAATGCGGAGTGCAGGCTGTTCGAGTTGAAAGACGGGGTTGATTTTGCCGTGAAATGGCTGAGGGAGAATAGATTGAATAAGGAAGGGCGGAATGAAAAATGATTGAAAATGTCAGAAAGGTTTATTTCAACGAACTGAATAAGCTGCTCGAACTCTATAAGTATTTGAATACGGAAGATCCGGACATCAGCAGGGAACAGAATACGATAAACTTATGGGAAAACATCATCAACGATCCGTCTCTGAAAATATTTGTTGTGGAGGAAGGAGACCGGATTGTGGCTTCCTGCACGCTTATTATTGTGAAAAACCTTACCAGGGGCGGCAAACCATATGCGCTTATTGAAAATGTAGTGACCCATGCAGATCACAGGAATAAGGGCTTTGGAAAGGCTGTGCTGGAGAAGGCAATCAACACGGCAAAGGAAGAGGGCTGCTATAAAGTGATGCTCATGACCGGAAGAAAAGACGAAGGCGTCATGACTTTTTATGAAAAGGCAGGCTTCAGCCGCGACATGAAAACAGGTTTCTGCATTAAATTCAAGTAAAAACTACATACAAGGGAGTATTTCATCATGGATTACTTTGATCAACAGGCTGCCAGCTGGGACAATGAGCCCAGACACATCGAAAGAGCGGCAGTAGTGGCACAGGAGATTATCTTAGCGGTACCCGGACTGGAGGGCATGACAGGCTTTGAATACGGCTGCGGAACAGGACTTCTGAGCTTCAGCCTTCGCAGGCATTTGAAAAGGATCGTTCTTGGAGACAACTCCAGCGGAATGCTGAAGGTCCTGCGGCAAAAAATATCCCAAAGCAATGTACTGAACATGGAGACTGTGAACATTGATCTGGAAAAGGAAAGTCTTCCGGTTGGGGAGTATGATGTCATTTATACATTGATGACGCTTCATCACATTGACGATATTGACGGGGTTATCGGCGAATTTCACAAGGCACTCAAGCCGCAGGGATATTTGTGTATTGCAGACCTTGACAAGGAAGATGGCTCCTTCCATGGAAGTGATTTTACAGGGCATAAAGGCTTCAACAGGGAAGAACTGGCTGAAAGACTCGCAATACCGGGCTTTGGCAATGTGAACAGCAAGCTGTGTTATGATGTCGTCAAAACATCTTCGGAAGGAATAACAAGGTGCTATCCGGTTTTTCTGATGACAGCGCGCAAAGGCTGACATTTTTGAGACATTATGAAAATGCAGATGTTTTCATTGACTTCTTTATAACCGGGCGGGTATAATAACTAAAATGTGTTTGATGGTGAATAATAGAATACTATTTTAAAAGTAATGACCGGAAAGAAGTAAAAATGCTCATACCGACAGAGAGTTCCCGGGTGGTGAGAGGGGCGGGGAAAAAGCATTTCGAATACATTCCATGAACTGTCCGCTGAATATGGCAGAAATCCTGCCCGTGTCAGGCGGTTACCGGGGCCCTGCGCCCGTTACAGCGCTGGTGAATATCATGCGGGCAGCTTTCATGGAAGCTGTCGGCGGCATAAGTTCGCGACAAGGTCGGCACTGCGAGGCGTCGGTAAATTGAGGTGGTAACGCGGGATAAATACTCTCGTCCTCTGATTATATCAGAGGACGGGGGTTTTTTGTTTTTTCACGGTATGTCATGTTAAGTTAAGTTGGGACGGTTCTTGCTGAAAAATAAAAAATAGAAGAAAAGGAGTGCTGAGCATGCTAAATATGGAAGAGCAAATCAGAATTATTTCAAAGGGGACGGAAGAAATCATCAATGCGGAGGACTTGAAAGGCAAACTTGAGAAATCTCAGCGAACGGGCCGGCCGCTTGTTGTCAAGCTGGGCCTTGACCCGACCGCGCCAGATATTCACCTCGGTCATACCGTGGTGCTCAGGAAGATCCGTCAGTTTCAGGACCTGGGTCACAGGGCTGTCATCATCATAGGTGATTTCACCGGGATGATCGGTGACCCGACCGGCCGGTCAAAAACCAGAAAACAGCTTACGCATGATGAAGTTGTCATGAATGCCCGAACCTACGAAAAACAGATATTCAAGGTGCTCGATAAGGAAAAAACGGAAGTCAGATTTAACAGCGAATGGCTCTCAAAGCTGAACTTCTCAGAGGTAATCAAGCTTTCATCAAAATGCACGGTTGCAAGAATGCTCGAACGGGACGATTTCCAGAAGCGTTTCGAAGCTCATGAAAGCATAGGCGTGCATGAATTTTTCTATCCTTTGATGCAGGGGTTTGACTCGGTTGAATTGGAAGCCGATGTGGAAATCGGCGGAACAGAGCAGAGATTCAACATCCTGATGGGCAGGAACCTGCAGAAGGATTATGGTCAGGAAAGCCAGATCGCCCTGTTTATGCCCTTGTTGGAAGGAATCGACGGCGCCGACAAGATGAGCAAAAGCCTTGGTAACTACATCGGAATCGATGAACCCGCAGAAGATATGTACGGCAAGGTGATGTCCATCCCCGACCAACTGATCCTCAAATACTTCAAGCTTGTCACAGACATCCATCCCGACGAAATTGATGCAATCGCCGCACAACTGGCCGGAAACGAAGTGAACCCCCGGGATGTCAAGATGAGACTGGCCCGTGAGATCAGCGCGTTATACCATGGCAAGTCCATTGCCGGACAGGCGGAAGAACATTTCAGGACGGTTTTCCAGAAGCATGAAATGCCCGATCATATCGCAGAATTTGTTATACCGGATGAAATGATGGATGGAGCGGAAGCGGATCTGGTAAGCCTGCTGTTTTCACTGGGCTTCGCCAAAAGCAAAAGCGAAGCAAGAAGGCTGATAATGCAGGGGGCAGTGAAGGTGAACGGAGTAAAGCAGCTTGAAATTAAAATGGCAGGATTGAAAAACGGAGACATCATACAGGCAGGGAAGTTGAAATTCGCACGGCTGTTTGGGGTATAAGGTTTACTCCCGGTAAGGAAAAATGAGGAGAGAATCCCACCAACTCTTATTCAATAATATTACTGCATTTTATGTAAAATATTGAGTTTTTTCATGTTGTATTATGATATAATGTGTAGAAATTTGTATTAATAGTTAAATGTTCTAATAATACAATGATTTAGAAAAATCACAATGATATTAGTACAACAAATAGAGAGGGTAGGGGTGCTGGAATGTATAAGCGATATAAAATTTTAGCGGCGATAATCATTGCGTTGATGGTGATATCAAATGTTACTGTTGATTTTTCTGTGATTAATAATGGTGCAGGTGGTGGACATTTTGTACAGTTGGGGGCAAGTGAAGCCTGGGGGGAATCAACTACCTCAACAGTAGTAAGTCAGGCATATGATATAAGCGGTAATGGCGGGAGAAAATTAGTAAGACTTAGTAATGGGTGGTTAGTCTGTGTTGTTCTTAACAATACTACATTTATCCATTTAGTGAGTAAAGATAATGGCTTAAATTGGAGCCAATTGTGTTACCATTCAACTGCTTATAGTGGTGTAAAATATTGGGCAGTCGCTTCGTATCATACAAATGTTTATATTATTTATAATTCTGATAATGCTTCAAATCTAGGCATACTAAAATATAATGCAACAGAGGTAACAAATACCGATATATCAAGTTCAGTTGGTACTTTTGAATCCGGACAAATTTCAATGGGACCGGGATGCTCGTTAGCAATCGACAATATTGGGACTTTATATGCAGCATGGTGCAGTAAAAACAATAGCTACCCTAATAGTTATAATGTACGGTGTAGTAAAAGTATTGATGGAGGAAATACTTGGGAAGTACCAATACAAGTGACTATGGAATCTGGAATGAGTAATTATTTTAGGAATCCATCAATAATTATTATGAATGATGGTAAAATAGGTATCACATGTGATTATGGTACTAACTCATACGGAATATACATTCTTAAAAATGATACAAGTTTGAGCATCTCTCCTGCATGGATGAATAGTTCGTGGTCGCAAAGAAATCTTTCCACCGGTAGTTATATACAGTCTAACCCAAGTGCAGTGGTATCTCCGGATGGAGTTATTCATGTAGTGTGGCACGGCTATGATTCTACGGATATTTCAAAAGTAAATATTCGATATGCTAAAAGCACTGATGGAGGGATTACTTGGAGTACTGTGTTAAAACTTACAAGCGGAAATGTCGGTGACCAAGCATATCCAAGCATCGCAGATGATACAAATAATAAATTATATGTGTATTGGGAAGGTGCGGTAGCTACAGTACCTACTCGATTTGAAATTAGAAGTATAATATTTGACGGAAGAACATGGGGGGATATTACTGAAATTACGACTAAATCTCATAACAACATTATGTATCCAACTCTGTGTGATAACTATGCTAACTTTACAGCCCCATTATGCATATATCAAGACAATCAAGCTGGTGTGATTAAATTCACTGGTCAAGTCGGATCTCCAACTATATTTAAGAGTACATCTCCTTCACAAAACACTACCTTCAGCGAACTGGATACCGGCATTGTCCCCAAAATCGAAGTCTCCGATACCGAAAACGATACCCTGACATGTAAAATGTACATAGATACAGAAACAACACCCAGAGATACAAAGGTAGTCACAGACACAAAGACGACTACCCAGACAGCGATCTTCAGTCCTGTCAATATGAGCAAGCTGTCCGAAGGACAGCACACCATGAAATTCGAGGTAAGTAATGGGAATTCGTCTACACAATCAACAGTTAATTTTAAAGTGGACAAGTCTCCTAAAATAGATAATATTGATATAGCTGTTACATCGAATGCCATAACAGCTACGTGTCTTCTATCCGATGGCATAGGGCTGACCGGCAGCAGTATTACCATCGGCAATAATCAAGATTCATGGAAACCTGCAGGCGGCGTCACGAGCATGGCGGCAATCACATCAGGCAGCGGGCTGCTGTGCAATACCTCCTATCCGGTAACATTCAAGGCAAAAGACACTGCAGGGCACATAACGACCAGTTCACAAGACGTATATACCAGGGCTGTCACACCCACAATATCGGCGATAACCAGTTCAAGGAACATTAATGTAGCGATAGGCGAGCAAGACCCTGCAGGGCAGAATCCAGACGGCACGGAATACCAGCTTATGTGCGGCAGCAAATATGTCACAGCTTCCGGGGCGCTTGCCTCTACTCCGACCTGGGCCAGGTTCAAAAATAAGGCGGTGACCATTACCGGCCTGCTGCCACAGACAGAATATGCGTTAAAAATAAAAGCGCGAAATGGGGATGGAGTAGAGACCGAGACATATACTTTGGGCACTCCGCTGACCGTTGATCAGGGTCCGCCTGCAAAACCGGAAAATGTGGCAGCCGCTGCATCCAAAGAAGGAATAGCGGTATCCTGGGATCCGGTGGACTATGCGACGGGATACCAGGTTCTAATCGATAGTGCTTCAAATAATTCAACACCGCAAGCGATTACAACAAATATATATTATCTGCATGATATTCATGATGCAGGAGAGCACACATACAAGGTGCGCGCTGTAAAAGATGCCTTAGCCGGAGAATACGCGGATGCAGTAACAGCCGCGGCTCCACCGGCTCCTTTGGGATTGCCCGCGACAATATCCGCCATTTCAACATCCCCCACATCCATTGCACTTTCCTGGAATGCAATATCAGGAGCAACAAGTTACGAACTTGAAGCGGATGGAGAGAAGATTACCACCGGCTTCAAATACGATACTGAATTGAACCTGGTGAAATATACCCATAAGAACCTGAATATCAATTCTCAGCATACCTACAGGGTAAGGGCATGGAGCAGCGATACGGCCGGCGAATGGAGCAATAGGGTCACTGCAGGTACTGCTGCATTAACTTCACTTCAAGCACCGTCTTTGGATAATGCAAAAGCTTCGGACACGACGATGACCATTACATGGAAGCCGGTACCGGGCGCTCAGGAATATGAAGTAACTTTTGACGGGGTTCTATTTGAAAATGTGAAATCCAATAATTTCATCATGTACGGTTTGACGCCGGATTCCAACCACAGCTTTATTGTCAAGGCGATCTGCGATACGGATTCCGTAACGGGTGTGGTGGCGACCTCGGGAACCGCCATGACCATGCTCCTTCCCACTCCCCAGATCACGTCCTATTCAGAGGCGGAGAACAGCATTTCGCTGAATTGGAATGCCGTTTCAGGAGCCGACAGCTATCTTGTCACGCGTGACGGTGTTCAAAAGGCCACTGTAACAGGCAATACCTATACAGACACGACAAATCTGACGCCCAATGCAATATATGCATATCAAATCAAGGCGGTAAAGAGCACAAAAGGCAGTGCCTACTCCGATCCCATGTCGCTGCAGACCTTGCCGAAACGTCCAGGCATCCCCGGTATACAATCGGTATTGGCCTCCCGGAATGAAATCAGGCTCAAATGGACGCCTGCGACTACAAGCAGCGCGGTGAACTATGATGTCATGCTCGATGGAGTAGAGATAGACAATGACGACCGGACCATGTACACACATGACGGCCTGCTGCCCAATACGGTTCATAAGTACAGGATACGTTCCAAGGATAAATTGATAGAAAGCGAATGGAGCAGCGAGATAACGGTGAAAACATTGCCGGGCAATCCGATTGCACCCAGGGATATCACCGTGGTATCCGCCAGCACGAATGTGAAGCTGGCGTGGGTGCCGCAAGACGGTGACCTCAGCTACGATGTCGAAGTGTACGATTCGGTTCCGAATAATACTGCGGGTGCGGCAGATGCAGGGAGTTTCAGCTTGCTCAAATCAATCGGCGGCATCACCAAAAATGAATACATCCAGCGCGGAGAACTAGATGGAGTAGCAAGAGAAATCAATCTGCAGGAATACATGTACAGGATCAGGTCGCACAACCTGGCCGGAGTCAGCGACTGGAGCGGATATATCATCAACAACTCAATCAAGGCCCGTGCAAAGAGAACTGAAACAACGAATCTCGGCCTGACTGCAACTGACATAACCGATTTCGGCCAGTACACCATGACCGTGACCTACAACAAGGATGTCCTGGATGTGGAAGACCTTTGCATGCAGACGGCTGCAAAGGAAATACAGCCCGGCAATGTGACCGGCTCTTCCATCGTCATAACCTCCTTCGAGCCGGGAAAGATCGTCTTTAGGGTGGACAAGGTGCTGAAGCCCGGCGAGGCATGGACCGGTGTCATCAACAGCATCCAATTCAAAGCGAAGGTCACCGGAGGGACGTTCATAACCTACACCGTCATCGGCAAGCCCGATGAAAACTAAAGTTCAGGGAGGTTCCAGAATGTGCGAAAGACACAAAATCATAACTTTATTCATAGTTATTTTAATGATGTTACTGATGAATGTATCAGTCGATTTCAGTGCCCTTTTTGGTGGCAGTGCAGAAAATAGGACATTATTTCTAACCATAAATCCAGATAAAAGGAGTGTATAAATATGAGGAAATTTAAGGTTATCTCTGCATTTTTTGTTTTCATGTTTTTTATTACTAATATTAGTTTAGTATCAGGAAGCAGACATTTTATTCAGTGGGGGGCACAGGAAGCTTGGGGTCAAACGACAAATTCCACTGTAGTTAACCAACCTTATGATATAAGCGGTAACGGAGGTCGGAAATTTACATCGCTTAGTAATGGCTGGCTGGTAGTAGCTTATTTTAATCCTAATATAACTTCCAATAAAACATATGTATTTATGATATCCAAAGACAATGGTACAAGTTGGAGTCAATTATGCAGCATAGGATATCAATATGATGCAAGCCATTTAGCAATTTGTTCATATGGTACTACGGTGTTTTGTTTATGTACTGATACGGGCACAGCTCCTTCAAAAGTATATTGCGTTAAATTTAATGCCATGACGGTTACTAATGTTGATATAGGAGCAACAGCTGTATTACTTGATACACAATGGTCACTTGGCACAGGTAGTTCCATCACAGCTGACTCCGAAGGTAATATTCATGCTGTATGGTGCAGCAAAAATAGTGCATATTCAAACAGTTTCAATTTACGTTATAGCAAGTCAACAGATGGAGGTGTATCGTGGATGACACCTACTCAAGTGACTACCCTGAGTTCAAATGATATGCAGACTCCTTGCATTGTAACTTCAGGAACTAATGTTTATATTGTCGCCACATTTTCAGCGGGATATAAGTTTATATTGATTTTCTCGCCATCTGGATTGTCAATTGTTCCAGACTCAAACTTTGCATGGTCCAGGTCAGATATTTATAATGGCTATGCATATGCACAAGAATGTCCATGCGTGGTTGTTTCATCTGATGGTTGTATACATGTTGTATGGCAGGGCAAGGGATCGGACATGGCTTATGAGGGCTTGTGGGGAGTTAGATATAGCAGATCCATCGATGGCGGCCGAACATGGAGTTCAATGTTTAAGGCAAGTGATTACAATACTTACAATAATTACAACCCATCAATTGCAGCTGATGATAAAAATCATGCACACATTGTTTATACGGCTACTTGCACAGGCGTGTACCAACTAAAAAAAGTGAGTTGTGTAGATGGTATATGGAGTAATCCAATATATGTTACTTCTGCTACTGCTTCTCAAGACAATCCACAATTATGTTCGAGTAATATTGATTTTATAAGTCCTTTATTGATTTGGAAAGATACTCAAACTGGAGCTATTAAATATACTGGTGAAATAGGGTCGACTAAAAATGACGAATCTACAACGTTATTAATGCATTTTAATGCAATGAATTCGTTTAAAGATGAACTTAGCCACACAGTAATACAAGGTGATACAAAAATAGATACCAATATATTTAAGTTTGGTGGTGCTAGTGCAAATTTTGATGGAAGGGGTTACTTGACAGTTGATGACACTAATGACTTTGCGTTTGGCACAGGAGACTTCACAATAGATGGTTGGATCTATATACCCAGCACTTTCACTGGTCAACGCTTAACGCTCTTTAGTATCGGACAAAAAGGTTGGGGGCAAACCTACAAGGAAGAAATAAGCTGTTGTGTGACTGATGGAAAAATTCAGTTTATGGCAGAGAACACATTTACCTTTTTGTTCAATATTATTGAAGGAGCAATACCGCTGAACCATTGGGTACATCTTGCGTATGTACGTTCAAATGGAACGATGTTTGCTTTTATTAATGGTGTTAAGACATCAGCTGTAAACTGCAATTATAACTTTACCGTAAGCAGTAATATAAGAATTGGAGATAACTATATAAATGGCATTGAGGTGCCAGATGCAATAGCGAATTATAAAGACGAAATCAGAGTAACTAAAGGTATCGCTCTTTGGGATTCTGACTTTACACCTCCAACAAAGGAATATAGCCCTTACTCCTGTATGAATACAATACTAGTTCCTTCACAAAATAGTTCATTTAGCGAACTTGATACAGGTGTCGTACCCAAAATTGAAGTTTCTAATTCCAAAAATGATACCCTGACATGCAAAATGTATATAGATGAAGAAACAATGCCAAGAGATACAAAGGTTGTTGCAGGTACAAAGACAACTACCCAGACAGCAATTTTCAGTCCGGTCAATATGAGTAAACTGTCTGAGGGGCAGCATACTATGAAATTCGATGTAAGTAGTGGGGGTGCATCTTCACAATCAACAGTTGATTTTAAAGTGGACAAGTCTCCCACCATTGGTAGTATCGCCATCGATGCCTCAGAAACAAGTATAACCGCATCGGCTATTGCTGCTGATTGTATAGGATTAAGCGCTACAACACCCTTCAGCATTTCTATTGGCGATTATTCCAAAACAATGACGCCTGTGGGGAACAATACCACTTCAAGTGCATTGGTCACGCGGGGCGCATTGGCATGCAATACCCTGTACCCGATTACCTTCAAGGCTAAAGACACTGCAGGGCATGAAACGGTCCACGCGGATGATGTTTATACGAAAGCTGTTACACCCACCCTTTCGGCAATTACCGGTCCGACGAACATTGATATCGCGGTCGGAGGACAGAACCCTGCAAATACTGAGTATCAAATGATGTGCAACAACAAGTATGTCACTGCATCGGGTACATTGACCTCCACTCCCACGTGGGCTAAATACCTGACCAGAAATGTTAATGTGAAGGGACTGACTCCCCAGACTGAATATACGCTGAAAATAAAGGCGCGAAATGGTGATGGGATTGAAACCGATTCATACTTTCTTAATTCTGGAATACCTGTCGCAACACAGCAAAAATCTTTGGACAAGCCTTTAGATGTAGTGGCAACAACAGGTGAGGATGGTATCACGGTTACATGGGAACAGGTTGAGGGTGCTACAGGATATAAGGTATCAGTTGATGATTCGACACCGTCCGGTATCACCACGGATACATATTATATACATCATGTCCTTGATGCAATTGAACATAAATACAAGGTAATGGCAGTTAGAGAAGGCGAAACAGGATTGCCCTCTGATCCAGTTTATGCAACAGCACAGTCTGCGCCTCTGTCTTCACCTGCATCAATAACCGCAACCATATCTCCCGCTGCCATCACCCTTGATTGGAATGCCGTAACAGGTGCCACAGGTTATGAACTGGAAATGGATGGCGAAAAGGTTCTGGCTGGCTTTAAATACTATAAAGATAATTTGAACAATACAAAAGTCAGATATGTGCATAACGGGCTTAGCCTCAATTCACAGCATACATATAAAGTACGTGCATGGAGAAACACGGTAGCAGGCGAATGGAGCAGCCTGCTGGTTGCGAAAACAGGACAGGAGGCTCCGGGGACGCCTGTCATAAAACCTGTAGCGGCTACAGATACGACCATAACCATAACATGGGACCCCGTACCGGGAGCTCAGGAATATGAGGTCATATTTGATGGTATCACATATAAAAATGGCAAGAACACGAACTTCATCATGTATGGCTTACATCCGAAAACGAGTCATACTTATACTGTCAAAGCCTTGAACTATACGGATGTTTCGACTAACACCGTCACCGCATCGGGCAGCAAGGATACCTATGATTTTGCTACGCCCCAGGTGATATCCTTCACAGAGGATGTCAAAAAGATCACCTTGACCTGGAGCCCTGTGACTGGAGCTACTGGTTATGAAATAGTCAGGGCCGCTCAAGGTCAGACTAAAACAATCAATATTGCAGATACAACTTATATAGATACTGATGGTTTGGAAGCCAATAAAAAATACTCATATCAAATCAGGGCCACTGCCTCCGGCAAATATAGTGCTCCATGCGATCCTGTCGTATTGGAGTCACTGCCTGACCGCCCGGGGGTACCGGGAAGCATTACGGTTACGGCTACTCAGGATATTATAACTTTGAATTGGGCTGCGGTGACAACAGGTGGTTCAATTGCCACCGGCGCCATAAACTATGATGTTATGATTGATGGAGTCGAGGTTGATAATGATGATCAGCTAAATTACGTCGATGATGCACTCATGCCAAACACAATCCACAAATACAGAATTAGATCCAAAGACAATCTTATTGAGAGTGACTGGAGCAGTGAGATAATCGTTAAGACGCTGCCCAGCAAGCCGATAACACCCCGTAATATCACTGTCGTATCCAGCAGTACGAACGTAAAGCTTTCATGGATACCACAGGATGGAGACCTTAGCTATGATATCCAGGTGTGGGATTCGGTTCCGTCTTCAGACGCTAACGCAACTGAAACGGGTATTACCACGCTGCTGGCAACAGTTAACGGAATCACAAAGAATGAGTATATCCAACGGGGTGATACCGGCACGATTAACCTTCAGGAATATATGTACAGGATCAGAACGCACAACATGGTTGGAGTAAGCGACTGGAGCGGATATATTGTAAATAACACCATAAAAGCCCATGTGAAGAAGGCGGATACCACAAACCTCGCTCTCACTGCAACGGATGTAACTGATTTCAGCCAGTACACCATGACCGTGACCTACAACAAGGATGTTCTCGATGTACTGGATCTTAGCATGCAGACAGGTGCAAAGGAACTGCAGGCTGGCAACATCACAGGAACTGCGATTGTTATCACTTCCTTTGAACCGGGAAGGATCACCTTCAGGGTAGACAAGGCAGTAACTCCCGGCGAGGCATGGACCGGTGTCATCAACAGCATTCAGTTCAAGGCGAAGGTAAACGGCGGCACGTTCATTAGCTATACTGTCATTGGCAAGCCCGATGATGCTGAGTAGGCTATGATGAAAATATGAGGGGGATATAAATGATGAATCAATATAGAAAAATTATGGCCAACATTCTGGTATTTGCATT
>JAEWQC010000218.1 GCA_023399355.1 Bacillota bacterium
ATATAGAAGTTTCTGCTCCACGGCTTCCACCATGTTCTGATCAAGAAGCAACCTGCTCTGCCCATATTCATCAAGGAATCTCCTGGTACACACTTTTTCAATGTACCGGCTGAACTCATTGACTGCATGATTGCAAGCTTCCAGTTCTCCACAGGCAACAGCTTCGATAAGGTCTATGGGGAGAAGATATTCCTCCCAGCGTTGTTCTCTGCTATTTCTCATCCTCATTCTCCATTAAAAAATGTTTTAGCTGTGCCAGTGCAATTCTTCTGTGCTCACTTACCGTACTGCGGTCCAGCTGGAGCATTTCTGCAATTCTTGTATCTGTCTCCTGCTCTACTACGGATAATAGAAGTATTTCTTTCTTCCTGTCCGACAGGCGATTGACTGCCTGTACCAGACGCTCATCACGAAAGTCTACTTTCATCTGTTTTCCACAAACTGCAAAAGACTCTAAATCAGAATCATATCTATCCATCACAATTAGACCGTTCCTTTCCCTGTCTGACAGTTCCTCCATAGAAATTTCTGCTGATTGCTGTTTACCCATGGTTTCCAGATAATCAACTGCAGCATTATGAATGACTGTCTTACAGTACGCTGAAAATTGCCTTCTGATTGCCAGCTCTCTGTTATCAGTTAACGTTGCCAAAGGGTCACCCCCTTTCGCACGAACCAACAATCTAGCGGCTCTTTTAATACCCCTTCACTCTCATAGAGCATGGAGTTTTTAAAAATCCGGGGACTACCATGAAAAAAATTTATACTTTTTTCTGAAAGCATCAAAAAAGGAAGCACTATCCACCATCTGATGTGATGGGATAGGTTCCCTTGATTTACAAATAATTCTTTAAAATTCTTTTTAACAACACCTTGCATTGTAGAAAAAACCTGTGATGACTGGTTGTTGCTTATGCCAAGCCTCCAATGACTTGGATCTTAACAGTTTTCCTACAAATATACTTCATTACTGCTCCATACAGCAGCTGAATGATGAAGCACCAAAAAAAGCCTTTCATCGCTGCTGTTTTTTTACAGCCTGACAGGCATTTCTTAATCCCGTTTCATATTGTATTACAGTACTTTAAAGTATCTTATTTTCGTTTTTCATTTCATACAGTGCGCACCTACAATACTTACATAACTATATGGGAGGTACATTATGGCAACAAAACAAAAGAACAACGGGCAGGACGAAAAGATATATCAGGATATTGATGCAAAATTTTTAGGACGGATGCTTAAATACAGACGAGAGGCTGCCGGGCTTACGCAACAGGAAGCTGCAGACAGAATTGGTTTATCACTTTCTTACTATAAAAATATGGAACGTGGGAGCAACAACCCCAGCATTCCTTCTCTGTATGCTGCGCTCTTTACCTATAACCTGTCCCCGGATTCTATCTTTTTTCCCTTTTTGGAGGACAGCAATAACACTACATATAAGCAGATCCTTCGCTTATTAAATCGATGCTCCGAGTCCGATCTGGAATTATACCTTTCCATTCTGACCGCTATTCTTAGTAACAAGGACAAGGTTCCCACTGCTTTCCATGAAGAATCTGTTGAGGAAAGTTATAAAAGAGCTTTTAGTGAAACGATGACTAAGCATAAGAATAACCGCTGATTTTGGTGTTCAAAAAGAGCAGCCTGGGTAATGAAACCTACTCAGGCTACTTCTGTTTTATCCCCAAAGGGAAAGAATAATATCTTTGACTGCATAAAAAATATCTACAGAATAAAAACTCATCTCAAAATCCTCCTTCGTTTGTCATACGAACGATACTATATCAAAAAATTTTGAGAGAAACGAAACCATACAGCGAAATGTCGTTTTTATACAGCGTAATGTCCTTCGTTATTTTTACATCTTATTTTCTGCATAACACTTTTCTGATTACCTTGTGCTTTCATTTTTTCTTTGCTACAATTATTACATTATATCTCGCACCAGCGGTGCAAGTTTTATAGGAGGTCTCTATGGAAGAATTAACAAATATAGATTATGAAGCCTTGCTTGATGAAATCAAAGACTTAATACACCAAAAACAATATCAGGTTTTAAAACAAATAAATTCTGAAACGATCAATTTATATTGGGAAATTGGGGAAGAAATTTACAAACAGCAGGAAGAAAAAAGCTGGGGTAAATCTATTGTCAATATCTTGTCAAAAGAATTACAAAAGGAATTCCCTGGAGCAAAAGGATATTCATCTGCTAACCTGTGGCGAATGCGCAATTTTTATCTAAGTTATCGGAATTCTGAAAAACTCGCACCGCTGGTGCGAGAAATCAGCTGGAGTAATAACATTATCATTATGGAAAAATGCAAAGATGATTTGCAGCGAGAATTTTATATTCAAATGACGAAGAGACATGGTTGGACAAAAAGGATACTTGCAAATTTTATCGAAGCACAGACCTATGAAAAGTATTTATTGAATCAGACAAATTTTGATCTCACTTTACCTGCCGAACGAAGCGTCCAGGCAAAGCTGGCCATTAAGGATGAGTATACCTTTGATTTTGCCGAATTATCCCCTGAGTATTCAGAACACGAACTGGAAATACAGCTAGTTAACAATGTTCGAGCATTTCTGATAGAAATGGGTGGTGATTTTACTTTTATCGGCAACCAATATCATATAACTGTTGGAAACCGAGATTTATTTATTGATTTACTACTATTTCACAGAAGATTACGTAGCTTAGTTGCAATCGAACTAAAGATAGGCGAGTTTGAAGCTGAATATTCTGGGAAAATGCAACTATACCTGACCGCACTGGATGAACAAGTTAAGTTACCCGATGAGAATCCATCTATCGGTCTTATTATCTGCAAAAGCAAAGATAAAACATTTGTAGAGTATGCTTTAAAACAATCTTCTGCACCAATTGGTGTTTCGACATATCAATTAAGCAATTCTCTTCCCGAAAATATGAAAGAATTATTACCTGCACCAGAAGAAATTATTAAACGCTTGAAACTATTTGAAGAATAAATGAATGGGGTACCCGGAAAGTTAGGTACCCTTTTATCAAAATATCCATTACAAACATTCGACCTTCTGCCACCATACTGACATTCCCCTGATTTTTCTCCACGCACTCCTGCAGGTTCTCCAGTCCCAATCCATGATTACGCCTGTCAGCCTTTTTTGTCCTCAAATTCACATTTTCCGTTGATGAATTGCTAATAACCAGATGAAGATACTCTTGATAGGTTCCTATGGAAACTGTAATCCATTTGTTGTCCGACAACACCCGCTCACAGGCTTCCACAGCATTATCCATGGCATTGACCAAAATCGTACAAATATCATAATCACTGATTAAAAGCGAGGCATAAATAACTCCCTCTACCTTCATGGAAATATTCTTTTTCTTGTAGAGCTTGAAAAACGAATGAAAACACTTGCGGAAGTTATCAAATATGCAGAACAGTATCAAGAGAATCTTCCATATAATGTACGTTATAAGAACTCTCCAAATCCTGATACTTATTTCAGGAAACACGAAACACAACTTATTCTTTTTGATGGGGCAAAAAATATGTTACAAAGTTTTGGATTATCCAACAATTCAGTTAACTTACAAAAATTAAAGGCTTCCTATCAAGAGTTGGAATGTAAACATTCCGATGTCAAAAAAATATATGTAAGTGCATTCTCTGACCTAACCAAACTGAAAAACAGCTACAAAAACATTACACGCTATCTCTCAAACAATATTGCCGAAAACCCAACTATCGAAAATCTTATTCTATAAAATATCCTTTATCGGAAATGTAATCCTTTCCATTTGGGTTTGCAAGACTCCTTTCAATGCTTTCCGGGGAACGGAGCAGCCACTCCTG
>JAEWQC010000338.1 GCA_023399355.1 Bacillota bacterium
AGGTTACGTTACCCGTACCGCACTTGATGAAAACAATGAAATCATCGGCTACGAATTTGTACATATGGGCAAGATGATGGAAATGATCAAGAAGGGTACAGATGCCAATGAAGCAGTTAAAAAGGCAACCAGCAAGTATGGCCGGTTCGATGAAGCTGTCAGGCTGATCGATCCGAGAGAAGAATAAGAAGGGGGAGGGCTAAAGAAATGGCATTGTTTGAAAGTTATGATAGAAGGATAAAGCAGGTAAATGCGACTTTGAACAAGTACGGCATTGCCTCCATTGATGAAGCGAAGAAAATTTGCGATGACAAGGGATTCGATCCCTATACTATAACAAAACAGATACAGCCGATCTGCTTTGAAAACGCTGCATGGGCTTATACGGTAGGGGCGGCAATCGCTGTGAAGAAGGGCTGTAAAAAGGCGGCAGATGCCGCAGAAGCAATTGGCGAAGGATTGCAGTCGTTCTGTATCCCCGGTTCTGTTGCAGAAGACAGAAAGGTTGGTCTGGGACACGGCAATCTTGGCGCAATGCTGCTTCGCGAAGAAACCAAATGCTTTGCGTTCCTTGCAGGCCACGAATCCTTTGCAGCTGCTGAAGGAGCCATCGGCATTGCAAGATCCGCCAACAAGGTCAGAACCGAACCTTTGAAAGTAATCCTCAACGGTCTCGGCAAGGATGCTGCGCAGATCATTTCAAGGGTCAACGGATTTACCTATGTCCAGACCCAGTTTGACTACTATACGGGGAAACTCACCATCGTTAAGGAATTCAAATATTCCAACGGCGAAAGATCCAAAGTCAGATGCTACGGCGCCGACGATGTCAGAGAAGGCGTAGCGATCATGCACCTTGAAGGCGTAGATGTTTCCATCACCGGAAACTCCACCAACCCGACCAGATTCCAGCATCCTGTAGCAGGCACCTATAAGAAGGAATGCTATGAAATGGGCAAGAAATACTTCTCTGTCGCTTCAGGCGGCGGTACCGGCAGAACGCTGCATCCGGATAATATGGCGGCAGGACCGGCTTCCTACGGTATGACCGATACCATGGGCAGAATGCATTCCGATGCACAGTTCGCAGGATCTTCCTCCGTTCCGGCACACGTTGAAATGATGGGCCTGATCGGTATGGGCAACAACCCGATGGTCGGCGCTACGGTTTCCGTTGCGGTTGCAGTTGAAGAGGCAATGAAGTAAGAATTAAGTAACGGTGACATAAAAATACGAAAAAATAAATGGCTGACTCGAGGTGCAATTTCGAGCCGGCCATTTTTGTTCATTTATATTTTGAATTTAGCTGACGGATACCGGACCGGGGCATTTATATACAAATCATTGGATTCTCATGATTCTGCGTAGCTTAGAGTGGGTTCATTCGTGTACACCCTGGTACAATTTCTGCCGGAGCGTTTTGCCATATATAAGGCAAGGTCCGAGGTCTTGATAAGGGTGCTTTTGCTGTCGCAGAGCACGGGGTAGTTCGAGATTCCTATGCTGCAGTGAATGGAGGAGATGACGACATTGTCGATGGGAGGGATGTATGTCTCCGAGACTTCATTCCTGATTCTGTCCGCCACTGTACTGGCGGTATCGGTATCGGTATTGGGGAGTACCACAATGAACTCATCTCCGCCGTAACGTGCGATAATGTCAGTTTTTCTGAGACATTTCAAGACGACTTGGGCAAAGATAGCCAGAACGTTATCTCCTACAACATGTCCATAAGTGTCGTTGATTTCCTTAAAATGATCCATATCGACCATCATAACGCTGACCTGCTGGTTCTCCCGCTTTGCAGCAGCAAGCTCTCCTTCAAGAAAAGGATCAAGGTAGCTCCTGTTATAAAGTTCTGTAAGTCTGTCCATCGAAGATTGTTCCTTAAGTTTCTTCAGGGCATCGCTTGTCTTTTTACAAAGGTTATACAGAAAAACAGCTGCTGAGGAGGAAAATATCAAAGCACCTGCAAATAAAGAAATCAGTGCGGAATTCCATGCAGTACTTCCATTTGAAATCATGTTGAGAATCAAGAATATTGCGATGCTGCAGAAAACACTTGCAATTGCAATGAGTGATAACCTGGCAGAAAGGATTCCGTTTCTAGCTTTATTCATTACCAAAACCTCAATTACATTACATTGTTGAAATTTACCGATTAGTTGATTATATCACAGAATGCAAATGAGGGGAGGATAATTTGTAAAAGCAGTAAAAAAAAGTTTTCGACAATAAACTACATATTTCGAGCATCTGTGATTCCACCTATTGCAGACTCTATTTCCTGCATGGACTTGCCGGAATTCATCAAAGGGGCTATAATATCGGATTCAATTTCAGAGACATACGATTTCAACGCTGTAAAGTCCCCGGACAGGAAGTATTTACCCAGTGAAGCCGGTATCAATAGGGACATTCCCGCATTTACGGCCATTTTTCCTCCCTTCCAGGAAATCATTCCGTTTCCTGCGGTGAAGGTGTAAATGAAAAACTTGCTTCCGTTCGCATTTTCACTGATCTTGCCGGAAATATGATATAGCTCGGTGCAAAAATAGTTGTTGGCAATGACAATGGTTCTGGAACAGCCCTGACCCAGATTAATTTCAAGACCGGACCATTTGTCCGGTTGGTCTGTCGATTTGAAATCGATGATATTAAGGGCTTTCTCGATATGCAGGTCCCGTCCAACGCGTCCATAATCGTATACTCTGTAAGTGATGTCGGAATTTTGCTGAACTTCTGCAAGCAGGATGCCTTCACCAATTGCATGCACAGTTCCTGCCGGAATAAACAGAACGTCACCGGCAAATGCATCGACTGTCTTCAAATAGTCTTCCACCTTGTTTTCGGCTGCAGCCGCTGCAAATGCTTCTCTGGTAGTACCAGGCACAACACCATAGACAAGCTTTGCACCGGGTTTGGCGCTTATAATGTACCACATTTCATTTTTTCCGCACTCTCCGTTTTCATTTGCCTTCGCATACGCATCATCCGGATGAACCTGAACGGACAGGTTGTCTTGCGCATCTATCAATTTGACAAGCAGGGGGAATTTATCCAGCTTTTTTTGCGGCAATGAATCGCCGATAATTTTTTTTCCAAAACGTTGAATCAGTTCAGGCAGCGGAATACCTTCAAACTCTCCGTTTGCTACTATACTTGAGCCGTTTTTATGGCAGGCCACTTCCCAGCTCTCGGCAATATTCCCTTCAGCCGGAAGCGTTTTACCAAGCGATTTCAGATTTCTCCCACCCCAGATATAATACTTATACAGCGGTTTGAACTTTAGCGGGTACAACATATGATCTCCTTTTATAGGCTGACTATTGCGGTTCAGTTGCCTGAAACACCTTTTCCCTCCGGTTGTACTATGGAATCAGTATATAGTATAGCTTTTTTTTATACAACGGGTAATTTGGAGTTTTCAGCCGTCTTTCGATAGGACGGAATACTGGGGGAATTGAAGGCTGAACGTTCGACCTTTTACAGAAAGAATGGAGAATGCCAGGTTTATGGATGGATCAATTATCGGGGAAAGAGACCACATTGATCGAACCGACCGCAGCAGACATTCCTGTCAATGGTTTAAGTGTCGCAGGTCAGCCATCCGGATAGCACTTTATAAATTTAAAAGGATGATGGGAGATAGACTTTTTTTTGCGGCAATGGTTATAATACCATTGTTGATTACGGCTTTTGACTGTGTACTTCCACCGGTATTGGTTTTATTTTCTTAAGCATTGATTTTAATGCCTTCCAGTTATATTATAATTAATAAGCAGTTGAGGTTTGGACAAACGGATTGAATTTATGGAGAGAATACAATGAATAGTATGAAGAATAAGTTACTTAATATATTGCTCTATCCTGTGCAGCTTTTTGATAAACTCACTGACAAAAGAGCCACCCTGTATGCCGGAATCCTGCTCGTAGGCACAATCGACCTGCTTCTGCCGGATGTTGCGGCTTTTTTCAAGCAGTACTTTAGCGGCAAACCTGTAAACGATATTTATTTCAATGCGGTGGCAGGGATCCTGCTTATTGTGGTTCTTGGGCTGATTGATATCATTTTCGTTTCGATGCCGCTATACGACTTCTTCAAATTCATTAAGAAAAAAGAGAATGCCGGTATAGCTTCTTCAGAAGAGAAAATTGTGGTTATTCCCCAGATTGCCACTCCTGTAAAAATAATGAAGACCTACATTATGTCTCACTTTATCATTATTCCGGTATCGATGGTCTTATATTACATATTCCTCAAGGATGTTACCGATAGCAGTCCTGTCTGGCAGATGAATGTTGCTTTGGTCCTTTATATGATTATCTATATATGGATGGCGGCGATCATAACCAGAGGAATTAATTCGCTCTTTAAATTCAATCCGATATTTAGAAAACTCACCTTTATAATTGTATTCGGCTGGAGTTATCTTTTTAAAATGGTATTTGACATGCAGATTCTGTACTGGTTATTTAAAATCTTCAGATAATGACGCATCATAGAGGCATGCTTTTTTGGATAATTGTTCTCCGGGGCTGGTCGTTGACTGCGTCAACTGCTCGCCCATGCAACCAGGGGCTGGTCGTTGACTGCGTCAACTGCTCGCCCATGCAACCAGGGGCTGGTCGTTGACTGCGTCAACTGCTCGCCCATGCAACCAGGGTAACAGGTATTGCCCTTGAAGAATACAATGGTAGCATCTTTTGTATTAGTGGGTGATTACTATGGGAATCAGGGAGAAAGCCATCGAATTGGCTATGGAATTGAAAAGGACTCCGGATTTTGCAGAACTGAGAGAGGCTAAGTCTGCTATTGACAGAGTTCCTGCCCTCAGACAGGAACTCGAGGCCTTTAATAAAAAGCAGAACTCTCTTTACTCTTCTCCGCTTCCTTCGTCTGAAATAGCTTCCAGGATGGATCAATTGGGTAAGAAGTATGCCGAACTGTCGAGAGTGCCCGAAATAGACAGATACCTCAGGGCTTCGAAGACATTTAATAACTTACTTGCAAATGCTTTGAAAGAAGTCAATAGTTCAATAGAAGCAGAATTGAAATAGGTTCTCGGCACTTATGAAAAAAAGCCCGGCACTTGCCAGGCTTTTTTTATCAGTTTCGGCTGTTTCACCACCAGAAGAAGGGAAATCCAAACAGGAAGGGGAACAAAAACGGCCTGAAAAAGAATGGGGGCCTGCCGAAACCGAAAAATGGTCTAATTCTTTCATCCTCCCCATAGGAATAAGCAGCGTCTTCTCTGCCAGGGAAACCGCCACCGGGGAAACCGCCACCGGGGAAACCGCCACCGGGATAGCCACCGCCTGGGAAACCAGGCCCGAAATGCCCGGACCAGGGCGGACCGAACCAGGGGTAGCCCATCCACGGGAAGAAAAACGGTGGACGCCCAAAAGGAGGCCGGCCGAAAGGTGGTCTGCCGAATCCGTCGGGTCTGTCATCCTCTGCAAAAGGTCCTATATCTGTAAAGTAATCATCCATTTAATTACCTCCCAAAAGCACTGGTATGCTCTATATTATGTTAATCATATTTATAAGGTTACATAATATTTATTATTTGTTGGGGTGTAAAACAAGGAAAGGATTGGAGGACTTGACTTAGTGTTTTACAGAATATAATATTAGGCAGTGTCGCATCGCATAATTGTTAACAATGAACAAAGCTTGTGTAAGGAGGATTATATGACAAGTTTGAATAAATTATATGAGATAAAAAAAGATCTAAGTGTTATAGGCCTTTTGGTTACAAACGATTTCCCTCTCTGCTTTTGCACTCCACGTAATGCTGTTGTTTTTGCACATTCTGGTACAGATGGAATCCATTTTTGTATTGCCGGGGTTGAAAAGGGGATTGAAAGCTCACCTGTTTATGTTGTTAGCCCTTCAATGCGTGGACATTACGTAGAATTGATTGGAAGGGACCTTACAGATTTTTTAAGTCTAGTTGTTGCATGTAAAGATGCATCGGCTCTCGAATTTATCAGCTACGCCTCGGAAGTCAAGTTTGCCGAACATCTTGGCGAAATAAACAATCAAATACTTGAGAACCCGGATTTTAACAAGGCGGTAGACGACGCAATAAACGCATTGAGAACAGCGTTTGAACTTCAAAATATTGATAACGTCTATAAGCATGTAAGCGACACAAAAGAAAATCCGATTTATCATGTAAACTTAACGTTTTCGAAAGAGTATCAGGCTGCAATGGATTAAGAAAAAGCAGCAGTTTATGCCGAACAACCGGACATGGAACTCATAGGCAGCGGATAAGCCATACAAAAGGTAGACTAACCAGACGAAGATGATTGGGAAAAATTAGCTAAAGTAGGCTTATATACGCCTTGACTTTATATTATGCTGCATATACAATAATGTTTGCGGGAAAGTGGATTGGTCAAGATAATGCAATCCATCAGACAGGATAAAGAGTTGCGGAACAGTGTTGTCCGGTTGACGGCAATGAACAGCTCAGTCCCTGTAAAATACGCCCCGGTGGCCTAAAGGATAAGGTAATGGTTTCCGGTACCATTGATACGGGTTCAATTCCTGTCCGGGGCGCCAAGTAAAAGGTTTTCAGAGCATACCACTTTGAAAGCCTTTTGTTTTTTGCACTATTGCTTTACGGAACCGTTCATTGTGGAGGATCAGTTCAGGCACTTTGGATAAATGCCTCTGGAGGGTACTTGAAGTAATTATCGAGTATAGCACATCTTCTATTGCAACAAATGAAGAAAAGGTCAAAAACATTTGCAGTCATATTACGGGTGGAGAAAGAAGTCAGGCAGGTGAATGGCAGGCACCTTTGTTAAAAACATAACCCTCGACTTTTGTAAATAATGCATGTTATAATATAAAATATACTAAACCATTCTATTAAGACAAACTTTAAAAAGACACATTATGTCCACGAAAGCACAAGCTATGTTATAGTTCACACCAGAAAGTACAGGTCGGCGTTTATACTGATTTCCCTTGAAAATACTTACACGAATGGTGCAAATCCAGCCGGTAAATTTGGAAAAGGAGCAGTGAAGCATATGTCTTACTTAGCTGAGAAAAGAAAGTACCAAAGGTGCGACAATTTAGTATGTAAAGCTCTCATCAGTACGGATGAAAAAAGATGGGAAAACATGGAACTGTGTGATATTTCTGCCGGAGGTCTGCAGTTTACAACAAAACACAATCTGCATGAGGGCCTGAAGCTTTATTTTAACCTCTACGTTTACAATATGCTTTCCGAATTCAACATTAATCTTGAAGGCCGTATTGTACGTGTGGAGCGGACCAAATGCAGGGATATTTATGCTGTCTGTTACGAAAACCTGAACAAGTATATTCAGGTACAGCTGGATGAATTGATAAAATCCAGGACGACAGTCAAAGATCCTCATGAACACGAAATTACTTTGAAGGAAGATGAATATTCCATACTTCTTTTACCCCGCCTGAGGCCCAGAGCGCGAAGGCTTCGTATCCTCAATTACAGATAAAGGGTTGTTTCCGGAAGACTGCCGTGATAATGCATACGGCAGTCTTTTCTGTATGGATTGGAGACGGATTTTTATGTTAGAATATAGGGACGGAGGTACAAATGAAAATAGGTTCAGTTATACTTGAAAACAAGGTGTTTCTTGCCCCGATGGCCGGAGTTACCGACATGCCGTTCAGAGTTCTTTGTAAAGAGCAGGGCTGTGGACTTGTGTGCACTGAAATGATCAGTGCCAAGGGGATGTTCTATAGGGATGACAAGAGCTGGAAGCTTGCGGATTTATGCAGTAAAGAGCTGCCTGCGGCTGTGCAGATATTTGGTTCTGAACCTGATATACTGGCTGATGCGGCAGAAAAATTAAATTCTTCAAATGCTGCGATCATTGATATCAATATGGGCTGCCCTACACCCAAGATTACCAGGAACGGAGAAGGCAGCGCATTGATGCTCAAACCTGACCTGGCTGCGGCAATTATTAAATCGGTTTGTTCCGTTAGCCTGAAACCGGTCACTGTGAAGATAAGAAAAGGCTGGGATGACGAGCATGTCAATGCTGTCGAAATGGCGCAATTGGCGGAGAAGTGCGGTGCAGCAGCTATTTCTGTACATGGGAGGACCCGTATGCAGTTTTATAGCGGGAAAGCCGACCGGGAAATCATTAAAAGCGTGAAGGAAGCTGTTTCCATACCAGTTGCAGGAAACGGGGATATTTATACACCGGAGGATGCAGAAAGGATGCTGGAGTATACAGGCTGTGACGCTGTCATGGTTGGACGCGGAGCACAGGGAAATCCATGGATCTTCAGCAGGATCCTGCACTATATGGCAACAGGTAAACTACTTCCAGAGCCGGAAATGCAGGAGAGGGCGGCTACAATACTCCGTCACCTGGACATGCTGGTGGCTCTGAAGGGTGAGCACACGGGTGTTTGCGAAATGCGAAAGCATATTTCCTGGTATATGAGGGGTTACAAGAACTCCGCGCACTTCAAGGACAGGGTGTTCAGAGCCGTATCAGTGGCCGAAATGACAGGTTTGATCCAGGAATTGCTGTGAATCATTGCAAACGGCAATGGTATATTCGTAGATATGTAGACCGAATGATGAAAGTGGACATACCTTTTCTTTACAATGCCTGGGATATATACTAAAATGATAATAGAATATATGTTCGGAGGCGTTTATGAACCTGGATCAGATGCTGGACTATTTCAAGGCTTCGGAGAGAATGAGCAAAAATGTAACTTCCTGGGTGGAACTGCCTGCTCGCGAAGCGGTTTTTGCAGAATTTCCCGACTTTATCGACGACCGTATCAAGGCGGCGATGGAAAGAAGAGGTGTCCGAAGGCTTTACTCGCATCAGGCCAGCGCCATCAGTGCCATAAATGAAGGAAACAGTGTCGTGGTGGTCACACCGACGGCTTCGGGCAAAACCATGTGTTATAATGTGCCTGTACTGAACGCCATCCTGAAGGATGAAGCATCAAGGGCGCTTTTTCTGTTTCCAACCAAGGCATTGTCACAGGACCAGACCTCCGAGCTGCATGAACTAATAACGGAAGCGGGAGTTGACGTAAAGACATTTACCTATGACGGGGATACGCCCCAATCTGCAAGAAAAGCGATCCGCCAGGCCGGGCATATCGTTGTGACAAATCCTGATATGCTGCACAGCGGGATCCTTCCGCACCATACAAAATGGACCAAACTATTTGAAAATCTGAAATACATCGTTATTGATGAAGTACACCATTACAGAGGTGTATTCGGCAGCCATCTGGCCAATACCATCAGACGCCTGAAAAGAATCTGTGATTTTTATGGTTCCAAGCCCCAGTTCATCTGCTGCTCCGCTACCATTGCGAACCCCGCGGAGCTGGCATCCAGGATTACAGGCGCAGACGTAAAGCTCATTGACAACAACGGTGCGCCATCCTGCAAAAAGCATATCATTTTTTACAATCCGCCTATTGTAAATAAAGAGCTTGGCATCCGCAGGAGCAGTATGCTGGAGGCCGAAGGCCTGGCAGAGTCGCTCATCCGCAACGGCATCCAGACGATAGTGTTCACACGCAGCAGGCTTAACGTAGAGGTACTGGTGACCTATCTGAAGGACATCTTTCATGGCAGCAGAGATGAAGACAGCAGGGTGCGCGGTTACAGGGGCGGTTACCTGCCCAATCTTCGACGGGAGATAGAAAAGGGACTCAGAGAGGGCAGTATCACAGGAGTTGTGTCGACGAACGCGCTGGAATTGGGGATAGATATAGGAGCACTGGATGCGTGCATCATCTGCGGCTATCCAGGGACGATAGCAAGCACGTGGCAGCAGGCAGGCCGTGCAGGACGCAGGAACGGTGTCTCGGCAGCCATTCTTGTGGCGAACAGCAGTCCGCTCGATCAGTATATCATCAGCAATCCGGATTACTTTTTCGGAAAGAGCCCGGAAAATGGACTGATCAATCCGGATAATCTCGTCATCCTTTATAATCACATGAAGTGTGCTGCATTTGAACTACCGTTCGAGGATGGTGAGAAATTCGGCGTTGAAACAACTGCGGAAATATTGTCGTTTATGGAGGAAGCAAAGCTTGTAAGGCATGTGGGCAAACGGTGGCACTGGATGTCCGACGTGTTTCCCGCCGATGAAATCAGCCTCAGGAGTGCTTCCAACGAGAACTTTATCATTATCGACATCTCGCTGCCAAAACATGTCGTAATAGGTGAGACGGACCGCTTCAGCGCGCCGATGCTGCTTCACGAGGAAGCGATCTACATGCATGAGGGTGTGCAGTAC
>JAEWQC010000355.1 GCA_023399355.1 Bacillota bacterium
TGACATACTGGATCAGGCTACACTTGATAGTTATACCCAGCGGATAGCCTATGAAGCAAGCCAGGTATATGCAAAATTTAATTTTTCAACCGCAATTATGCCGCATCACAGCTTTAATGACTGCCTATTTATCAAGCATACTCAATACGGGATATCTCAAAAATACATCGAGACAGAATGGTCCATGGACTTACAAACCGGGGGAACAATGACTCATAGTTGCAGGAGAGTGATACATATATGAGTAGTATAGATAATGCTTTTGATCTTCAGCCGCAGAATAATACTATCCTATATAGGTTAGGTACAGTAACATCTTTATCTAGCGGGAGTCCGATAGTAAGATTTGATGGAGAAACATCGCCCAGTCAAAAGATATATAAACGCTTGGCAAGTTATACCAGCCCGGCAATAAATGATCGCGTTTTACTTTTGCGTACATCTGGTACATACATCATACAGGGGAAAATAGTATGATCATTCGTCTTCGAGCTTAATATTTTCAAGAGCATAGCGAAGCGCCTTATTGATAAGGTAATTTCTGGACCGGTCAGTCTTCTTGGCGATTTCGTCAAACTGGTCTTGAATGTCTTTATCAATTCGGATCGAAAATGTAACAGACTCAGTATTCTTTTTTACAATAAATTCTTTGTCCATATCATACATTTTATGTTATACTGTCGTATAATAGTATGTTGCAATGTGCAACAAAAATATGTTATAGGAGGCCGAAATAATGAAAAAGATTTTATCAACACTGCTTATATTATCGCTGCTGTGCATGCTTGTCATGCCGGTACTTGCTGCAGATAAACCGAACGACATTGAGGACATCAGAGTTATGCTCAATAGCGACTACAATGGAGTAGAGACAGAAACACAGTTCGGCTATTTTGTTCCGGAGTTCACAGTATTCAAAGACAAGGACGGAGTTATAAACATCTGTGCCGACAGCTGGAATTTTGTGTTTAGAGATATTGCCATTACCAGAGGCCTATATGTTGAGAAGCAAAACGCTAAGGTTAGTATTAAAAAGCACATGGAGGCTATTGCCAATGCTGTGATAAATAAATACCCGCAGTATAAGTTCAAAGGCTGGTATGAGTCAAACTTTGACAACTTCTATGGTAAGCAAGTATCATTTCATCTTGATACTTGGACAAATATAAAAGATGGAAGTATTACCAAAGAAGTTATATGGATGCTGGATCAGGACAGTGACTGGAATATGTTAAAGTAGTAAATACATATTAAAAGCATTTGGTTTTATACCAGGTGCTTTTTATATTGCCCAAAATATACTCTGCATGGGAGGTAGATAAAATGATTATAAGAGAATTTGATTTAAAATTAATGGTAACTCAACAGGAAAATCAGCTTAGCGCATTCAAGCTAGTGCAAAATGATAGCCATGCATATGTGCTAAATATTAAATTGACTGATGGAATTAGCGAAGTAGCTTATAGTGAAGTCGATCATGCCACTATTACTTTTTCAAAGCAAGATGGAACGGTTGTTCAAGGCGATATAGAAAAAAAGGAAGAATCATTAAAATATACTTTTGGAACTAATGAATTGGCATGTCCAGGAGTTGTAAAAGCAAGCATACAGTTATATGGTGCAGACGATGAAAGGATCACTTCGGCAAGATTTAAGTTTGATGTTGTGGCTGATCTTATTAATCCGGATGCAGTGCAAAGTACATCGGAATTCCCTATTTTGCAAAAGCTTATCCAGGATGTTGATGATGCACATACGGAAGCTCAGTCGGCAGCATCAATTGCTCAGTCAGCAGCCGAGGATGCAACAGAAGCAGCTAATAATGTAACAAATGCAATAACAGCAGCTAATAATGCGGCAACTGCTGCGAATACTGCTGCATCTATGGCAAGCACAGGCGAGACAACCAGGCAGACAAATGAAACCACTCGTCAGAGCCATGAGACTGAACGAGTTGGTGCTGAAAGCGCACGGGTATCTGCTGAGAGCGCACGAATTACCGCTGAATCATCCAGGGAAAGTGAGGAAGCTTCAAGGTCATCTGCAGAGTCGGCCAGAGTGACCGGATATGCTGGGATGAACGCTGCTATAGCTGCTAAAGCCAATCAAACAGATGTAACGAATTTGACTTCAACGGTAGCAGGCCATACTTCGCAAATGGCAAATATTACGCAAGCAAATTATACATCACAAGTATATGATTCCGCTTTTGTGCCAAATACATCGTCAGCAGTTGGAATAAGTGCAGCATCAAGATATTTTTTGACAAAAGCAAAAACAGGTAGTCACATTGACAAAATAAGGCTGCTTACAAAAAAGATTGCTACAGCTACGCAAGGAATTATAGAAATTTGGAGCGATATAAATGGCACTTTAACATTGCTTAAAACCATAACGGTAGACATAGCAGCTGATACACCTGCTGCATCTTATATGGACGTAATTATTAACTACGATTTGCCAGATGGAGGCTATCTGTCAATCAGAAACAGAGATGCTGTTAACGGTGGATTATGTTATGCTTATCCCGTAGAAGGTACAGTATTGCGTATTGCTGACGTTACAAATACAACATTAGCCGCGACATTTGATTCAAGCCTTGTCACCATACCATATGTTTTAAGTATGGTAAGTCAAACATATAAACCGTCTATTATTTATACAAAAACTCGCAAAACAGTTATAGTTGATGCAGGTGGGTATGGTGACTATATATCTCCTGACGAAGCAGTTAAATGCGAAGATGCAGGGACAGAAATAAAAATTCACGAAGGAGTATATGACGTATCAGTCAGAGCATTTAATAAACGAGTTATATTGATAGGATCAGACAGAAACAAAGTTATATTAAGAAATACAGATGGTAGATACACAAACCCACCACTAGAATTATCATGCGGTTATATCGCAAATTTGACAGCATATGCTCAATATATAAACGGTACAAGCCAAGAAATTAGTACATCCACAAACGGTGCATATGCAATGCACTGTGAGTCTAATTATAGTACTGGGAAAACAATAGAATTTGACCATGTAAAATTAATATCGGATTTTGCACCAGCAGCCGGTATTGGACTTAGAAAAGACTTCGAATTAATTATTAATAACGGAGAATTAATCACCAATCAGCCTAATAATAGAGGCAATTACGCAACAACGGGTGGATTAGGTGCATTATATTTTCACGATAGTATTGGAGAAGTCGGTAATCAAAAAATAACTGTTATAAACAGTATTTTAAAATCGGCGTTAACGTATGCAATGTGTGTATATGATCTTAATACTGTTGGAAACGCAGTAGTTTGTGAATTTATAAAAAATACGCTTTATAGTGTAGCAAATGGACTTACCAATAATATTTATTGGCGGGGCATTGAAACTGCATTTACAAATCATTTTAGTCTTGATCCGATGTCAAACGGGAATACAAATAGCCAGTTAAATATTGCTTAGTTCGACTATGGATTATATTGCGCATAAATGCGTATACGTAAGCGTATACCAAAATGCTTATCGAAAAGTCAAAATATGTTTGATAGGAGGTGAATATATGTTTGATGCAGTACTAAAGGTACTTTCAGATGAAATTGAGCTTTATAAAAGCAAAGAAAATGTGGATTGGAACAACGATAAAAATGAAGGATTTAAACTGGGTATAAAATATTGTAAAGAATTAGTTGAAAAAATGAAAAAAGAAAGCACCCATTAGGATGCTCTCTCAACTACTTGTCTTACATTATACTTCCAGTTGTTTGTGTGAAGGATTCTAATTATATCGTTGCTTCTCATGCCAAGCAATTCAGTACGGCTAAGTTTGCTGAAATCTTCCCAATCTTTCTTAAAAACATATATAGCATTGCCATACCTTATGTTTTCAAGAATAACAAGGCCGTTTTTCAGTACAGCTCCGAAATACTGACTGAATTTATTTTTGCCTCGTATATAGGTTTGAAGATTTAGGGTTTCAAAGAATTCGAGTGTGTAAAATAGTTTGTGCTTTTACCAAATCCATTTTATCTAATAGTATAATAAAATGGAAGGATGGTAAAGTACATGGGAATAATGGACAAAAAGCAGTTGCGGGAATTCATCAAGGAGAACAATATCAAGTCGGCAACAGACATACAAAATGCCCTGAAGGAAATGTTCAAAGATACCTTGCAGGAAATGCTTGAGGCAGAGTTGGATGATAGCCTTGGGTATCCGAAAAATGATACAGAGGGCAAGGAAACAGAAAACAGGCGAAACGGGCATTCCAAGAAGACTGTACGCAGCGAATACGGCGAAATGGATCTTGAAATTCCACGGGATCGTGAAAGTGAGTTTGACCCGGCCATCGTGAAGAAGCATCAGAAAAACGTAGCAGGGATTGAAGAGCAGATCATAGCCCTCTACGCCAAAGGAATGACGGCAAGGGATATTCAGGATCACCTGAATCAGCTTTACGGCGTTGAAGTTTCACCGACAATGATATCCAACGTGACAAACCGGATCATGCCACTGATCAAGGAATGGCAAGGCCGGCCACTGCAAAGTGTTTACGCAATAGTGTTTTTGGATGCCATTCACTACAAAGTTCGGCAAGAGGGCCATATTGTCAATAAGGCAGCATATATGTGCGTGGGCGTCGATCTGGACGGTAATAAAGACGTCCTGGGTATGTGGATCGGAGAACATGAGACATCAAAATTCTGGCTGGTTGTACTGAATGAACTGAAAAACCGAGGAGTAAAAGACATCCTCATCATCAGCGTAGATAACCTGAATGGGTTCAGTGAGGCCATAGGAGCCTGTTTCCCAGAGGCAGAAATCCAGAAATGCATTGTACATCAAATTCGGAACTCCATAAAATATGTGTCATATAAAGATGTAAAAAAGATAACCACGGCATTGAAACCGATATACACAGCAGCAACGGAAGATTCAGCCCTGGAGGAATTAGCTCGATTTGAAACCTCATGGGGAGGCCGATATCCCTTGATTGTAGCTTCTTGGAGAAACAACTGGTCGGAGTTGGCCACATTTTTCAAATACCCGGCTGAAATACGAAAACTGATATATACAACCAATATGATAGAGAGTTACCACCGGCAGCTTCGTAAGGTGACGAAGGGAAAAAGCATATTCCCTACAGATGAATCGCTTTTAAAAATGCTTTATCTTGCAACACAGGATGTATTAAGAAAATGGACAGGCAGGATTCAGAATTGGGGGCAGATCCTTTTGCAGTTATCAATCTTTTTCCCAGACAAGGTAAAATCACATTTGCGATGAAAACCTTGGGGAGCCCTCCGCGGTGGCTCCCCAAACCCCTCATCCGCGGAACTTGCCCCAAATTTTGCACAAAGAGCGTGCAAAATCCGGATCAAGTCAGTCTTGATGGTGAATGGAAGGTAAAAGCACAAAATTATTGACAGACCCAAGAATTCCATTCGTTCTTTGATCTCCTTATCTAGATCGGGGTTAGGATTTCGTATGGTGCCCGTGATAATATTTACATTTAAATCAATGTTCCTACTACCAGGCGGAAGCAACTCCCAATCGACATATAATGTATCTCTATATTCAGAGTCTGTCGATTGTGCATCAAATACATCACACAATCCTACATTTTCCTGAAGCACATTGCAATGATATAACAGGTCATCCATGTAATGCTTGTCTTGTTTTGACAAGATTGTATCGATGGAAAACTTAAACATGAATTCACCATCGTTTTGTTCCAGTAGGTCAACATTAATATTAAGATTTTTTGGCATCCAGCATTCACGTTGATATACTTCCCTAGACCATACTATATCGTGAGACCCTTTACTCCAATCACCAAAATTCGGAACATCGGCAGAATAACTTGCTTTTACCATTGGAAGGTGCCTTAAGACAATTTCTCTTCCAAACATATTGTATTTTGAATACCTGCCAGTGTCGGTTTCGGGGGTTATTGATTGTTCAAATGAAACAGAACTATCAGATAAAGTAATTCCAATGTGCTCGTAAACTCCACTTTCAATATCTAAGATTGGAATTTTCTTTGCACATGATACCAGTATATTATCTGATGTGATTTGTTCTAATTTATTCAATATGTCAATAGGCACTTTCATAAAGTTTTTCTTCCATTTTTTCATATATTTTTCACCTCCTTTCAAAGGGAAATTATACCACCTATAAAGATATATGTAAAACTTTAGACTAAATAATTGATAAAAATGTAACATTGTGGTAAATATTGCAAACCATTTAGGACTTTATGCCTATGCAAATAGTGCCTTTGTTTGATAGCAATAGGCCTATGGATATTATACAATATTTGTAAGGTATTTGCTATAAATCTACATATAGCAAAGGGAGCCTCCGACTGCGAATCGGATAGCTCCCTCACACAGACCCCTCGTTCGGGAGGGATGATGTGTTTGCATATCCATTATATCATTGCGCCTCCTAAGCGACAATAGGAGGCGTATCAAAATGAAAGAGGAACTCATTATCAGGATCTTGGACAAGGCATCTGAATTTATTATGCCTGACCAGATCAAGCAGCTTCGGTATGTATTGGATGAGGCTTTATATCATGTTGCAGTCAGCCAAGAATGTACAGCCATTGCAATCATGGACAACTTGCCGGACAGGATAACTTTGTTTCTCGCCACAAAGAAGTTGGAGGGTAATAGTCCAAAAACAATAAAAAACTATGGGCTTTTGCTTAAGCGGTTTGCTGATTTTATGAGGTTAGACGTCGAGCAAATCGGTGATATGGATATCCGGGTGTACCTCGCGGCCTACGCCAAAACCGGAGTAAAAAACACAACAATTGCAACAACAATTAGCTGCTTAAAATCATTTTTCGGGTGGCTTGAGACCCAGGATTATATCAATAAGTCACCCATGCGCAAAGTAAAAAATGTCAAAATCGAGAAAAGACTCCGGAAGCCATTATCTCAAGAAGAACTTGAAATGCTCCGGATTGCATGCAAAACTGTCCGGGAAAAAGCCATTGTGGAATTTTTTTACTCCACCGGCTGCCGCCTAGATGAAGTGTACAAGCTCAACAAAGCTGACATCAACTGGAATACTGATAGCTGCATGGTGATCGGCAAGGGTAACAAAGAGCGTAGGGTATTTCTTAATGCAAAGGCAAGGGTACATCTGTGGAAATATCTAGCCCTCAGAAAAGATAACAACGAGGCTTTGTTTGTCACAGGGCGCGGAATAATAAACCGTTTGGGTGCAAGATCATTCGAAGAGATATTTGGTGATCTTGGAAGGCGTGCAGGCTTAACCAAGCATGTGCATCCACATCTATTGAGGCACACGATGGCAACTAGCATGCTCAATAATGGTGCCAGTCTTGCAGCTGTTCAGGGACTTCTTGGGCATGAGGATCCTGCCACAACGCAAATTTATGCTGAGCTGAACCAAGAAGAACTGCATATGAGCCACAAACGACATTCGGCATAATTTCAGTTAATAAGGATCCGTGAAACCGGGTCCTTTTATATTGCAAAAAAATTAAAAGAAAGGAGTTGTCAGAATGTATGGAGTAATAATCGAAATTCAAGGAGTTTTCTGCAAAGCTTATGAAACAGTTAAGCCCGTAATAGCACTACTCGCGGCGTGCATTATGTATCTAATGTTTCCGGAAGAATCCTTTATTGCCTGGTGCATCGCGCTATGGGTAGCAGTGGTGCTGGACCTGCTTACCAGGTGGTTTGCTATTTTTCGAAAAGCAGGAGGTATCAAAAAGGCACTTAAAATAAAGGCTTGGAATTCACAGGAAATGTATAAAAAGACCAGTGTAAAAATTATCTCCTATCTGGTCATACAAATCCTCGCCGGGCTATCAATGCGACTGGTGGCTATCCCATATGTCAGCAACATTGTTGCCACAGTAGTTTATGCATTTCTGTTTTTCCGGGAGTTTACTAGCAATATAGAGAACCTCATCGATGCCGGCGCCGATTATCTTAAGCCGTTATTATTCTGGATGAAGAAAAAAGAAAAAGATGTTTTTGAAAAGGATAACGAGAACAATGCTCAATAATAGTTAGGAGGTATACCATGAAACAACCAACACCAATATATCAGGGTAATTACAATAATGTAGTATATAGCGACAATATTCCACCTGTACTTACAGAGACAATAAAGGAATCCGGATGCGGAATCGTATCAGCGGTTATGATGCTTAATGCATTTGACATAAAGGTAACAGTCCAGGAACTTGCTAAGCTGAGCATGGATAATCACTTCCGAGTCGAAGCGGGGACGTCATGGGCACTATTTCCGTTTATCGCCAAACAATACGGCTTGCAGTTGGTTCAGACTGATGATATGGCAGATGTTAAAAAAGCCCTGCAGGATGGCAAACTGGTTATTTGTTCAATGGGACCCGGCACATTCACGAAGGGCGGACATTTCATCCTCGCATATGACTTCGCCAGTGGGCTGCTTTACTTTGATGATCCGGCCAGTTCGGCAAGGACCGGAAAGGGATACAGTCCTGATCTTGTCCAGAAGGAGCATAAGGAGTATTTTGTATTCTCCAAACCTGCTGTTGAGATGAATGTCAATGCTGCAATTGATATCTGGGCGAAAGCTGGAGTGATCGGAGATCCCGATGGAATGAAAAATGACTTTAAAACGGGTAAGTTTAGACCTGATCGGTATCAGGCCTTTTTAATTAAATCAGCAAAATATATTTCGAAAGGTTGAGTGATTTGAAATGAAAGATTTTTTAATTACAAACTGGTTTATACTGTTGATCGCAGCAGTGTTCATGGCCTTTGATATTTACCTTGCAGTAACTAAACAGTGGGGCAAGCTCAGAGAGCAGGCTTATGCTTTAATGCTTCAGGCTGAGCGTATATTTTCAAGTGATGAAGGAAAGAAAAAATTTGATGCAGTATTTGATCAGCTATATTATAATTTGATCCCTGCTTGGATGCGGCTGTTTATCTCTCCGGATACAGTAAAAGAAAAACTGCAGGAGTGGTATGATCTGGCCAAAGATTATCTGGATAATGGCAAAATAGACAATTCCACAGAATGATGATATTGCCGGGCATGTTCCGGCCTTCCTCCTTTGCCCCTCTGCCTGACCGGCGGAGGGGTTTATTTTTTTAATTAAAATAAAATGTTTACTTTTAACAATTTGGGTATATAATAATATTAAAAGAGAGAGTTGTTATACTCTCCCTTGTGGGTTGTTTGAACGTCTCTTTGGGGCGTTCTTTCTTTTAATAAACGGTATTGCACTCAGCAGGGCCACAATTACCGGAGAAGTGTACTTTAACACTTCCACAAAGAAAGTTCTCTCATCCAAATTAACCATCTCCTTTCTAAGCTTATGAGCGTCCTCCCTGCTGAAAAAAATAAAATAAACTAAGATCCTTTTTCGCTCATAAACAAACAAATTCGATGTAAACAACCCACGACAATATTACATCATTTGGCAAAATATCACAAGATAAATTTTATTCTCTATTCAAAAAAATAAGGAACCCCTGGTGTAAAAGCCGCGGTTTATTTTTTTTGTAAAAGTCTATGGTATACGGTGAAATTTCAAGCAAACAGGCGGTTAACATAACTGTGTATCTTGCGCATACGCTTTCTATTGCGAATAAGGTTTATTTGACGTTAAACAAAAGAAGCACCCTGCTTTAGGATGCTTCTTTCTTTGCCAACTATTATTTTAATAGTCACATATGTTATATATATTTTAGTTTTGGCAAGGAAAGCCCGATTGGACTTTCTCGACCAAAACGTATAAACGTTTTGATTTGGTATAAGTGATTTGTTCAGTTACTTTAAAAAATGGCATAATACCATCTCCTTGTTTTTTTATTAATCTTATTATTGCCAAATAATGATTACTTATACACGAAATAAGCTGATTATTTATAAAACATTAAATATAGATAATGCTATTGAAGGAGTTTTTCTTTCACCTACGATAACTATTGCGAAGTAAAGATTTTGTAGTCAGCAAACTCAAATCGGATGCAGCGGGTGATTTTGAACGTTTTTAGACGGTGCTAGAATATACGCTGCGTGTTATAATATAGATATGTCGCGGGCATAAGCAAACAAAAAGAAGGTGGTGAAGGCTAAAATTTTTTATCAGGTGTGTATTCCATAAGATCTGTAAGATGACATTCTAAAATATTGCATATCTTATTTAATTGCTCTACACCTACCCTTTCGGCAATATTATGGTAAATTTCATTTATTGTACCTGGCCTAATTCCAGTTAATTCGCTTAATGCACTCTGGGTCATTTTACGCCTAAATAAAAGCTCATCAAGATGAAAATTAATCATAGGTCTGTCCTCCTAAAACTAGGAAGATTGTATCATATTGCGTAAAATTGTTACGGGTTTTGTAGAAAAATTACAATAAGCGTAGTATAATTACATTATGTAAATCAAATACAAAGGAGGTAATAAGCAGTATCAACATATTGTATATGGAAAAATGTCAAGCACAAAAGAAAAAATATTACGGTTGATTTTCCATTGCATGATGCTATACTAAAAATAAGGAATTCGAACACATGTTCGGTGTTCGTGCGGGGACAATAATGTGGAAAGGAATGAGGTAATAAAATGAGCAAAGAAAACCTCAATGAAATTAATACAGAATTCGTAAAAACATATGATGAATACAGTCAAAAATACAATCTCTTGGCCAATAAAATCGACGAAGCGAATATAAACTGTGCCCTGCTTGAAGAAGTAATTAGCTTAAAATCCAGATTAACAAAAATAAAAATTATCATGAAGATTGATGACCTACTAAAAATTTAGCGTTGTTTTTTGCGGGTTTTGTGCTATAATTCGTATGTACGACATGAATTTATTTGTAGCAATGTTTGTAGCAAGATTTTCAAACCTACATGCGGATATGGCGGAATTGGCAGACGCGCTGGATTTAGGTTCCAGTGGGAGACCGTGCAGGTTCAACTCCTGTTATCCGCACCAAGGCAACAAAGTGGGTTTCCTTATGGAAACCCACTTTGTTCTGACTTGAGATAAAGGTTTTGTACTTTCACTTCCGTCATCACATCTAAATTGTCTCGAGATAACTCCGGAATTATGAAGCATAATTATTTTATTTCTTCGACGGATACGTTTTTTATATGTACAGTGGCAACAGAACCTCGATGGCCAAGATTAAACTCAAGTCTTCCGTTCGGGTCGTCTTTGCCGGTTATTTCAAATTCATAAGAGTAAGTTTTCCATTTCGTCGAGAGAGTCAGAGTTGTATCCGGCAGATAACGTATCCATCCGTTATCAGGAGCTGATACACAGACGATGATATCTCTTTTTTCATCAGCGTATGCATCAAAACCGGCCCTGTATTTTTTCCCATTTATCATGGGAAGACCAGACTGCAACAGTTGGACGGAATAATCAACGGCGCCTTCGTTTGTTGACGTGATTGTCATCATTCCATCCTTAATTTCCGCGGTGCCTTCTCCGTTTTGAAACAGCAGGAATTTCCAGTTGATATCATCCGTAAGGTCTTCTGCTTCTGAAAAATTACCGTTGTGGATATAGTTGCCATCTTTAAGTGGCTCGGCGAAAACCTTTTTCGGTTTCTGAACATTCATGTCGTAAGCCGGTTTTTGGTATACCCTTACATAATCGACTATAAATTCTGCATTATCAAAGTTTGTTGCTGTGTCGGGATTTCCAGGCCATGTCCCTCCTACTGCGAGATTTAGCTGCACAAAAAACGGCTGATTGAACGGAGCCGGATATGGTTTTTCATTTTCACCGCTTACTGCTGTAAACCAATCGTTCACGGTTTCATACAGATTGCCGTCAATGTAAAACCTCATTTCTCCGGGCTCCCACTCGACGGAGAACTCATGGAAATCACTTGCAAATGTGCCGTTGGACAGTACATAGGTGCCCTGCTGCTGAGCATGCGGTTCGCCATAATGTATGGTTCCATATGCTGTGTTTGCCTGATTTCCTAGCACCTCCATAATGTCGATTTCACCGCATTTCGGCCATTGCCCATATTTTTTTTCGTCCTGCGGCATCATCCATATTGCCGGCCAAAGTCCCTTTCCCTCGGGTACCTTTGCGCGAGCGACAATCTTGCCATAGGTGAAATCCTTCCGATTCTGGGTAGTGACCTTCCCTGATGTGTAATAGTCCTTTCCGCCGACATCCATAGTTTTAACCGCTTTAATGACAAGCTGTCCGTTTTTTACAAAGACATTCTTTTCGGATGTCGTATACTCCTGAAGTTCATTATTTGTCCAGCCGGGCTGATGGGGCTCATAATTCCAGATGTTCGTATCAAGACTATTTCCATCGAATTCATCATGCCATAGCAATGTATATCCGTCGTACTGAGAAATGATTGCTGTGGAAGACTGGGAAGTCCCGGAAGCTGAGGATTCCTGGGAAACAGAGGAAGCAGGGGAAGCAGGGGAAACTGTATTATTCACCGGAGTAGTTTCTCCAGCCTTGGTCTGTTCGGCCGCTTTACCGCAGCCTGCCATACTTCCGAGCAATATAAGTGACGAAACAAGCAGACACAGATTTTTCCTGATGTTCATAATGATATCCTCCTTTCATACTTAAAACAGCTTTACAAGTTTATCCAGAATTTCGGAATAATGCTCATCCGTTATTCCAAAATCTTTGCCTTTGTAAGTCCATACAGCCCTTGATATGCCTTGTTCCTCAAAAACACTGTTAATATCCGAGAACCAGTTCAAAGCCGAGGGAAGCGAAGTTCTGTCGATTACGCCGTACTCGCCGCAGTAAAGGGTCGTATTGCGCTCCACGCAAGCCCTCAGTGCATCGGCAAATGAGGCATTGATGAAGTTTTTGCCAGTTTTGTCTGCGTGGATTACAGTATATATTTCTCCGTGTTCGGGCGGAAGAAATTTTTTCGTTTCTTCAACATATGTGCTGAAATCATTCGGATATTCCGTAGAAAAATCCGCAGGCATCTTATTTACCCAACATGCCGACTGATGCGTAAAAATAAGAGGTTCATAAAAATGAAAGGTATACACAATATTCTCATCGTACGGGGCGTCAAGCTTACTTACCCAAAAAACACTGTTGTTTCTTACTCCGCCTACCAGTATCTTCGTGATTGGAGCATGGCTTCTGATTACGGTAATTGTACGTCTTGCGATATCATTCCAGGTATCCGCAACATTCTCATCCACTACTTCGTTTAAAAGTTCAAATGAGAGCCTGTCGTCATACTTCCCATAACGTTTGGAAAATTCTTCCCAAAGCGAAATAAAGCTGTTCTGGAGTTTCTTATTTCTAAAGAAGTCGTCCGCTGTTTCGTCAAAAGAAAATCCGGCTGTCTTATGCAGGTCAAGAATCATGTTCAGATGATATTTTCCGCACCATTCGAGGCAGCGGTCAATATATGCAAAGCCATATTCGATAAAGCTGCCGTCTTCTGATCTGACAAGCTCATAGTCGACGGGAAGTCTTATGTGGTCAAGTCCCCATTCCGAAATCCGGCTGATATCGCTTTCGTCTATGAACGAGTCGTAATGCTCCCTGCAATGATTGCACTGGGAAAGCCAACCACCGAGGTTAATCCCCTTCTTGTACCCTATAAATTCTCTCATACGCATCGCCCCTTTGTAATTCAACAATATCACTTTCGTTTGGTTACATATATCGTTTTGATTGCTTTTTTATCAAAATAATGGCATGATATAGATATGGGGATTCGAGGGAGGCATGCTGTTTGAATACAGACAAGGAACTGAGTTACAAAGAATTCATATTGCGTGAAAACCATGACTTCCACGCACCGTATAGTCCGGAATTTGCCTTTTATATCGCTGTAAAAAACGGTGAGGTTGACAAGGTTTCTCAACTGTGCAAAGATGATTTTTCAAACAAAAACGGATTGGGGAAGCTATCCGACAATCCGCTGCAGAATATGAAATATCATATGGTTGTTACGGCGGCTCTTATTGCAAGATACTGCATAGAAGGCGGTATGGAGCATGAAGCGGCATACAGTCTGAGTGACTTGTATATTCAGAAAGCTGACAAGTGTACTTCGATTATGCAGATATCTCAGTTCCATTCGGCAATGTCGACGGATTATGCCCGGAGGATGAAAAATCTCCGAAAAAACCGTGTTTATTCCAAGCAGATCGTAAAATGTATGGAATATATTTACAATAACCTTCATAAGAGAATCCTGATCTCAGAGCTTGCACAACATACCGGGCTTCATCCAAGCTATCTGTCAAAATTGTTCAGAAAGGAAACAGGCATTACAGTTACTGACTATATTCAAATCAGGAAAATAGAAACCGCAAAGAGCATGCTGAAATATTCAGACAATCTTCCGACTAATATTGCATCCATACTTGCCTTTCCGAATCAGAGCTATTTTATTGAGGTCTTCAGGAAAAAAACCGGGATGACGCCGAAAAAATATCAGGATATGTGCTTCAGAGAAACCGGAATAAATGCCGGGATACCATTCCGATAAATTGCTGTTGACTTCATGTATTCCTCTTTTCCAAAAATATTATTCTTGAGAAGTATTTAAAATGCCTTCGTTAATAACTTCCCATTCGCCGCTTTTTTCTTTCGTCAGAATAATCATTCTCTTTTCGTTATCTGACACAGTGACATGGAATGCGGTCACAAGGTCCTTTATCCTGTAAGGAATTACAGCCGACCTAAGTCTCGATATATCGGTCATTTGCGAAATATCGGTTATACTGCCTTTGAAAACAGTGTTTTCATAATACGATAACACTGCTTCTTTTGCCGAAGCAACCTCGCTGCCAGTGACAATATAGGTTGAATCTTCGCTGATTTTACGGTTTGAGACTGCATCATCGCTATATTTTTCAAGGCGCGTTTCAAGGCTGTCACCGCTTGCATAGTGCTTGGGATAGTCGCCCAGCCATGAATACCTCTCATAGAATGGCTCTGCCGAAGATGGACCAAAGGAGTAAGTGCCGCCATTGACGCTTATGAGAAGGGTGCTTTTGCCGAGAAGTGCATTTACTTCTTCGGCAAAAGCGACCATTTCAGGCGCATCCAGCGCTTTTGTTCCGTTTATGTCAAACTCGAGTTTATTGGTTCGGAAGACTTTTTCCTTACCGCTTTCCAGCGTGAAAATGGCATACGTATATGTGCAATTTCCCTGGAACATGGCAGGATCATACCGAAGGAGATACTCCTTCCCGTCGAGTTTGCAGAGATACAGCGAATCCCAGCCTGCGTGCGAGGTAGAGAGCTGCTCACTCCATAATTCGGTGCCGTCTTCGTTCAGGACGCGTAACGTGACGAGTCCCTCCTTGATTTGTGATTGATCGAGATAAATGGCATCAGTTTTACCGTCCCTGTCTAAATCGGCATTGCTTAAAAGCTTCTGTTCTTTTTCCAAATTCATTGCTATCGGTAAAAACTCACCGTTTTTCCATGTCAATAACACGATCAGATTCCTTTGATAATATTTGGAGCCGATGTTAATGTACATTGCCAAAGCGGGGGCACCGTTACAGGATGACGCTTGAACTTGCCATGATGCTGAGCCTGCTTCGCCATCAATGCCGATTTCCTTAAAATATTGAAGGGTGGCTTTATCTTTAATGATTGCTGTTTCTTTAAAATCGAATTTCGACGTATAAAATGTTACCTTGTGACCGTCGATGTCTTTAATATAAACGCTGAATCCGGTGTTATATTCCTGAGGCTGGTATGACGTTTTCCAATCATCCGTACGCGGCAATGGCAGCATTTCATATCCGTCATTATCCTTTTGAAATACTGCAATCTCGCTGCTTGACGGCGGAAATGTCGAAGCTCCGTGCGCTCCGACGAAAATAATCTCATTGATACCGTCGCCGGTCAGATCCTTACCGGTCAAACTGATCCCGGTAAATGCATCGTCAAAATCGCCTATCTTCAAAGCATCCCCATTTCCGAACTCGACCGTATACCTTATTTTAGTTGTTGCTCCATTTGTATCATTATTAACTATAGTCCTTCTTATTTTGTCGTTTTTACCATCGCCGTCATAGTCTTTATTGTCATAAGCGGAATCGAATAGTGCGACTTCGTCCAGATAGCCGCTATATTTTGAAATATATTCATTGAATGAAATATCGACTTTGTTGGTTATTATCCCTCCGTTCGAATCGGGAAACTCTTCAAAGGCATCGGCAGGTGTCGGCGTATTAATTATCCTGGGTGAGGCCTTATCGAGAAGCCCTGAAGGCTTTGACGGGTTCGTCAGCAGACACAAGGCTGCGAGCACGACTGCTGCAACAGCTATCACCAACACCCAAAACGCAGGGCTTTTATAGTTCAACACATTTTTCACGCGCCCCTTTGTGCCGCTCTCGCCAAAAGCCAGAGGACTTCCTGCAAAAAGGGGCCGTTTTATCGCAAGCTGAACAAGTGCTGTTGAATATCCGGCTTTACCTTCAGGGTCAAGACTGGATACCACTTTCTCGTCACAGCTCATCTCAAGGTCGCGGTTCATAAGGATAAAAGCCAGCCATAGGAACGGATTGAACCAATGCACCGACAGAGCAAGAAAGGCAAGTGGCTTGATAAGGTGATCCTTCCGTGCGATATGTGTATTTTCATGACGCAGGACATAATCTCTCTCATTCTCCGACAGACCGAGCGGCAGATATATTTTCGGCTTTATCAGCCCGCAGACAAAAGGCGATACAATTTTATCGGTTTCAAATACATTTGCCGAGATCAGCGTTGCCTCACACATGTTATTTTTCAGTCGCAGATAGGAAACAACACTGTATAGGAGCAGCAGGACAAAGCCGGCAAGCCATATGCAGGTACCGATGAAGACGGGGATTTGCATTGGATTTAAGCTGGCCGCCGGTGTTGCGGGAGGTAATAGGTGATTTATGACCGCGTTCGCGCTTGTCACACCGATATTTACCTTTGGCACAGCCATCCTGCCGATATCCATCCTGCCGATATCCATCGGGATATGTTCAGTTCCGCCGCCTGCTGAGGCGATTTTACCGAGCCTGCCGAATATGGAAAAAGCCGAGGTGAAGGATATGGGGCAGACAAGCCTGAACAGCACCAGACTCCATAACAGGTAGGAGATCCACTTTGGGGCTCGTTTCAATAACAGACGAAGAACAAGTACTGCGATCAGCACATAAGTTGCAGTGATGCTCATATTGAGGATTTTCAGGAATAATTCCTCCATCACTTCCGCCTCCTGTACTCGTCAATCATCTGCTTGATTTGCTCTGCCTCGTCATCAGTTATTCTCTCGTCGTCCAAAAATGCGGCAATAAACTGCGGCAGGGAGCCATCGAAGCTGCGGCTAAGCATCTCGCGGCTTTCGGCCTTCCGTACCTGTTGGCGTCCAACCAGTGAGGAAACGATTGCATTTTCATTTTGAAGCAGAGCTTTATCGCAAAGCCTCTTGAGAACAGTATATGTAGTGGTGCGCTTCCAGCCGAGATGCGTTTCAGCCAGTTTACAAAGCTTGGGCGATGCAATTGGTTCCGCATCCCATACGATTGAAAGGAGACGGTAGTCCGCGTTACTTAGTTTCAGGTCTTGATTCATTAGGATACCTCCGGTCTAACCTGTCAGACTGTATTCAGTCTAACAGGTTAGACTGCCAATGTCAATGAAGAAACACTGATGCGCGGCAGAGGCCGGAGTCTGGCATGTGACAGTCAACGCGGATGGAAATACAATGCAGCTTCACCCTGTGAGTAACTAAAACATATACGTTTATACAGTCTCAGACAATACAATGCAGGAAACGGTCTATTGGCAGATGGAGAATCGGTTTACTGATTTTGTTCACGTAGTGGATGCCCCTTTATTAAGACGCACTCCATACATGTATTAGTTATTGCCGTTCCCTTAAATTACTTAATAAAGCAGAAAAAAGAATTATTGTATTATTTATTGCGAATAATGTAAATATATGCTAATATTTATACATTAAAAAGGAAAAATCAATTAACTAAAGAATCAATAAGTATATTTGGAAAGGATAAATTGCATGAGCTTTTCCAATGCATTTCAAATTAAGAAAAACGTATTTAAGTATTTTCTTCCGATAATGATTAATTCAGACATAAGTGAAATAATCAAAAGTAACAGTTGGGCAAGAATGCCTGAAACAAAGATTCATAATATCAGAAATGATATAAATCAAGATTTTATAGAATATATTATAGCATCAGAAAAAGACAAAAATAGTTATAATAATCAATTTATCCCGACGGACGAAATATATGTTCAGAATCTTATACTAGCTAATTTAAAAGAACTCATATTAATTTCAAAGAACAAATGCATTCCTTTTGAAATATCTGATATTGTTTTGAATGTGTTTTTGAATGGGATACTGATCCTTACATTTGATGTTAAATTGATAGAAATGGATTTAACAATAATAGATGGTATGGATGAAAACACCAGGAAATTATTGAAATCAAGTGGTAATTATAACAGATCAGAAATGACCTTTGATGCAATTAATTTATGCGATAATTGTACAGAAAAAGTTTATATTAACAAGCTTTTTAAAAATAGGGACTTAAATATCCAGACGGATTTAATCACGGATAACAGTTGTTTTAAGATCGGCTTAAATGATAATGAAGATATCAATTATTTAGGTTATGCAGTAAAAATTATGGAAGAATATTCTGACTATATTTTGGCATTTAACAGCTCATTTCGTATCCATCAGGATGATAATACTAAAATTGCATTCTATTCTAAAGAAATGAATCAATTTAGTTTTAATGATATATATCATATAATAAATGAAATTCTAAAAACATTTAGCAGCAAATTAGAGGTTTCACAGGGTAATCTGCTTTTTGATAAAGGTATCATTTCATATAAATATACAAGATTATCCTCAGCCTTTTCAAATGAAAGTTTTTATAAAGATCTTGAAGAATATATTTTCCGATTACTAAAAATGACAAATTCTAAAGATAATGTTTACTTTAACAAGAAGGAATTTGTACAGAAAACATATTCTCAATATAACAATGTTATCCATTATTTCTCTGCCAAAGGTGGGGGATGTATTGTTTTTGATTATGATGGTGTAAATTACTTTCGCTTTAGATCCGGTACCAGAATACTAAAATATTATTTTTTGCCATTGCTTGCTTCACTACATCAACAATTTTCGCTTTTGGATTTGTCAAAGGAATTGGCAAGCGTTTTCATTCAAAGGCAAAACATGATTAAAAAAAATTCAAAGAAAAATCTGACGACATTATTGGTTAAAGATGTTGAAAATATTATGTACAAATTCAGATCATTTGTTGCTTGCTGTTGGTTTAGCAATTACAGCAATTTAGAATCAAGAAATACCATTTATAAAAAATGGAAGGAGATCTTGGGCGTTAATGATTTGTATGAAGATTTACGAGAACAAATACATGATACAAATGAGTTTATTTTACTAAAAAAACATGAACTTGATGAAATAAATAAAAACAGACAAAATTCAATTATTGCATTAGTGTCTTTGGTTTTCCTGCCATTGAATTTATTTGTCGGGTTTATGGGGATGAATATAAAGGAATTCACAAATGCAGGTAAAACCAACGTTGAAGCACTGGTTATTTTTTTAGTGATTTTCTTAGTTTCTCTACTAATTTTAACGGGCATTATTTTTATCATCAATAGAGTTTATAAGAAAGATTTATAAGAAAGATTTATAAGAAAGAGAAATAATGATTTTTATTTAAGAAATGATATAAAGGGGCAGATTATGTGGAAACCATCTGATTTTATTGTTAATGGCATACAGTGCGATAATGAAACAATTTATAAGCAAGCTGATAAAATCAGGAAAGCATTTAATGCAAAAGCAGCATTGTTAATAGTCGTCGGCAAAACAATTTATCCTTCCCTTTGTATATTTTCCCATCAAGATAATGACATCACGGAAAATGCAAAAAAGTATTTAGTTGGGGATCAATTTACAAATTATAATTCTGATTTTATAATGGAAATCAAAAAAGTTGATGATGACAAATTTATTAATCTTATTTTTAGTACAAAGCCATTTAATTTAGTGAAAAGCGATTTGTTAATTAGCGGAGAATTTGATAGTATATGCGTATTATATGAAAAAAACGAGAATATATCCAATGTGCTAATCCGACTTATTCTTTTTTTAAATCGGAAAAACGCAAATGAAGTAAAATCATATAAAAAGCTAATGTATGATTTAAGATGCATGGTAAATGCCAGTATACCTGTAATGCTTAGTAACAAAAGCGAAAGAATATTCCTTTTGGAGCAAAAGTTAGAGATACTGGAAAATAAATTAATTAAATATTCTATAGATGTTATCAACTCATCTACTTTAATTAATCTTGATGCCGTAACCAATATTACAGGATCTCAAAAAAAGACTTCGGAGAATTATTTGCTTAACACAATAATAAACGTCATAGCCAAGGAATATCTTGAATTGTCTATAAAGGAAACCAATAGTGATATAGGGAATATATTCTTTCTTAATGATGAAAATCGAGAAACATTGATTTTGATTGCAGAAAATGGTGGAGAGGGAAAAAAATTTGGGGATCAATTACCAATTTACAGAGATAAAGGTACATCCACAGAGGGGAAAAGCCGATCCATAGTTACGTATGTCTATGATACCCAAAAACCGCTGCTTATCAATGATATTCTGGAATATAAAAGAACACATCCCAAAACGTCGTATGTATGGTTTAGCGAGGATGATTATATAAAAACTGCCTACGCAGAGTTAGCAGTTCCCATATATAAGAGCAAGTATAAAGATCAAAAAACCAATTCCATAGGTGTACTAAATGTTGAAAAGACAAGCAACAAAAAAGGGGATTATAATTATAATGACCTTGAGACATTGCGTTCCATTGCTGCAAGATTTGCTCTTCTGATATCACAGATATCCTATATGATGTCTTATAATGCCATAGCCAAGCTTACAAGGTTAAATGCCGCCAAAATATATAATGAACTGTTGAACGAAAAAAACCAAGAGATAAATGAGTGTAAATTAGCAGAAAATATTATTAATGAAGCTTTATGCATTTTATACATTCTTACTAAAAGTATTAGCGTTACCTTTAGAATACTATCACCCGATACAAAGAAATTGATTCGCCACTATGCATTTCCAATAGAAATATTGGACCAATCAGGTAGAGAAATAGAAATGAAATCACTCGATAGTATTAATGTTTGGGTAGCAAAGTATGGAATGGAGTTCTATGCTTCGAATGTAAATGATAAGAGTATATACAAAGTTAAAGATAATAAGGGCTTGATGGGTCGAAAAAAAATTCCTGAGCGTGGTGAAGTTCATTCCGAATTATGCATACCACTTTTTATTAATGATAGAATATACGGAACTATTAATCTTGAGAGCCTTTATAAAGATGCATATGACAATGACCGGTTTTTTTGCAGAGTTATTTCACAACAAATTGGTTTAGCCATATTACAGGCAAGAAGTGTTATAGAGCAGCGAATAATTTCTATGAGTTCGAAAATGGTTACAAACTATCATGAATTGGGAAAGTGTAAAGACGAAATTTATAAGATTGTAAATGAAATAGAAGCTATAGAAAATCCGGGAATTGAAATTTCTTCAATCAAGCGTGAACTAATTGAGCTGAGATCTAAATTCGACAATAGTATAGGTAGAAATGATGAAGCTCAGTCGTTGATTTTTCAAACGAATACATGTTTTTACGTAATAGATATAATTAAAGACGTTATTAGTAATATTATAGGACTGCCTGAGGAAGAACAAAAAAGATACTATAAAATTCTTTACTTTGATTCCGAGAAAGATTACAAGATTGATTCAAAGACCTCAGAATACTTTAAGCTTGCTTTTAATGAGATATTTTTTAACGCGTATCATAAAGCCTTGGGTTTTCGGAATGGATTAGTATCAATAGCAATAGGTAAAAAAACCATAGGCGGGAAATGCTTTCATAGAATTTTAATAAAAAATGACATTCTGGTGAATCAGGAAAAATCACTCAAAAACATAATTTACAGGATACCTATTGAAAAAGATAAAATCAGGCCCCATTTAGGCGCATTTATTGCAGGTACATTGATACGAAATATTGGTGGTGATGTTTATCTGTATGAGACTAAAGATGAAAAGAAATTTGTAAGCGCTATTGAACTACCTTCAATATAGTTCGATTGATTCTTTATTGATTTTATTAATGATAACTAGCAATTACGGAGGAGTTTAGGATGGACACATTTAACATTTTGGTTGTTGATGACGAATTAAGGCCCAGAGAGCAGTCTGAACAAGCTTTTGAAGATGAAAGTAAAATTAAGGTTTATACAGCTAAAAATGCAACAGAGGCGACTGAATTAATAAATAAACATTTTTTTCATGTGGCATATATAGACCTTCAATTGGAAAGAAATGATGAATTAAAATCAAAAGCAAAATCAAATTTTGATGGGAAACAGGTGTTGAATAAATTAATGACAGACAGGCCATCATGCAAAAGATATTTGTTAACTTATCACCCTAATTCTGATTCTCATTATCGCACTAAGTTTTTTGATCTTCTGAATCCACTTGACCCAATGGTACACGGAGCAATTTCAAAAGAAGAAATGCATTATAATTTTACCGACATCATTAGAGGACAAGCTATGAAATATTTTGAACATCCTATAAAAATAAATGATACTAAAAAAGTATACGATAAAATAATAGAAAAATACTCTGATAATAATAACATTTTAGTTACAGAAGATGAAATAGATTATATATTATCGTCAATGTTCGGGCAGAATTCTTTTACTCAGACAGGCTCCAATGGGGATATTACGAATGTCGAGCTCGAATTTGAGTTGCTTAAAGGTGGAAGAAGCAGGTCTATTGTATTTACCGGCAGACCTATGAACAATTTAGGTAATAAGGGAATTTTGTGTGTGTTGAAAATAGGACCCAGAGATAGTACGATGGAGGAATATAGAAGATATGTGAAATATGTAAAATTCAATTTGTCGCAAAATAGAAGGGTCGAAACACTTGGTTTCTTTTTAGCAGATACCTTGGGAGTAATATGCTATTCTTTTGCCGGAGAATCGCCTGATAAAGTTAAAACGCTAGAAGAATTAATTACAGCCCAGTCAAATGCTGTTATTCCTTTAATCAAAGCATTGTTTGACCCCCTAAAAAAGGAGTGGTATGAGAAAATAGGCAAATCAAATGATCTTGCTACATACTTTTTTAAACTATACAATGTGAATAAGGATGTGTCTGAAAAAGTAATTTATCCATTTATCTACAAATTTTCACAGGATAATAATTTAACAATTAAAGATAAAGAATTTTTTTATGAAATGCCGATTAATGGCTGCAAATTATCATTACCCAAAAAAGAGTTTATTATTAGACAAAGAGGTGTTTATAAAGAGTGTATTGTTCACGGTGATTTAAATGCTGGGAATATTATTATTCAAGCAGATGATAAGGATGAAAATGAAAGTCATGAGAATTTGGATAACAAGATCGAAGATCATGAAAATGTAGACATTTCCAAAGCAATACTTATTGACTACATGTATACGGGAATTGGCCCTATTTGTATGGACTTCGCAGCTTTGGAGAGTAGTGTCAGACTTCTTTCTGTGAGAAATGAAACAGACTGGAAAAAAATAATTCCAACAATTGCTATAGAAAAAGATACTTGGAAGTCGGCTTGGGGCGAAACAAAAAAGGATGATAATTTACCATATTGGTCCAAAATTTCAAAAGAACTAATAAGGCTATGCAAACTTAACTTTGTCGATATAACGCAAGAAGAATATGCACGTACTTGTTTGTTTTGGGCTTTAAGGATAGTAAAAATTCAAATGATTAAGCCAATTGAAAGGCTGCGGTTACTAATTTGGATATCCATGCTTTGTGATTCATTACAAATTAAAAACCAGTAAAGTACTGAGGATTAGCCTACATTTAGCTATAAGTGAGTGCCGGTTCTTATTCTTTCCGTCTGTGATGGCAGAGAGTTCTTTTCACATGTTCATTATGCTTGAGAAACAATCTATCTCAACACAAAACTTTCTGATGCCTTCTTGTGATAAGGCAGGCATTATGGTAGCATAAATCTATAAAGAAATGCAGCAACAGAGGATGTAATTTACTATATTTTAGTTGGGGTTCAAACTTCGGCCCCTTTTAGGGGAAAGGGCGTGTAACAGTTGAGGCAGCTACCCTTTAAAGGCAGGCTTCTGGTCTGTGATATGGACGGAACACTGCTGGACAGGAGCAGTAAGGTAAGCAGGGAGAACAAGGAGGCACTAAAAAGGTTTACAGAAGGCGGAGGCCTTTTCACACTGGCAACGGGCAGGATGGAAAAATCGGTGCTGCCGTATTATAAGGAATTGCCGGTAAATGTTCCGGCAATACTATATAATGGCGCCTCCATCTATGATTTTAAAGAAAGAAAAACATTATGGGAAGATAATCTCGGGCCTGAGGTGATCAGGCCGGTCAAACTGGCGATAGAAAGGTTTCCGGGTATTGGAGTTCAGTTTTATCATGGCGGCAGGGTTTATTATGTAAAAGATAATGAATACATGGAAGCACATCGGGTAAGGGAAAAATTCGAACCTGTCAGGGTGGGTATTGATGAGGTGCCGCAACCATGGACCAAAGTCATACTTGAATGGCATCCCGAAAAACTCAGGCTGGTTGAGGAATTTATGAACGGATTCAGCGAGCCATTCAGCCAGGTGTATTCGGAGCCGCAGTTCCTTGAACTGTTGAACATCAATACGTCAAAGGGCAGTGCATTGAAAATGCTGACCGGGTTGCTGGGACCTGAAAAACCCTGTGTAATTGCAATGGGGGACAACCTGAACGATATAGACATGATAAAAGCTGCGGATATTGGCATTGCAGTTGAAAATGCCCATGAAAAATTGAAGGCGGCAGCGGATATGTGCTGTACGCGCCATGACCTGCATGCTGTGGCTGAAGTCATCGGTTGGATCGAAGAAGGGAAAATAGCAGGTGTGTAATAATTCTCTTTGTAAAATGTTAAAATATAAATGGGGTGAGGCTGTATGAATAAAAAATGGGTAAAAATAGTAGCGCTCTTAACGGTTATAGCGTTTTTTGCTACGATGTTCGCGGGCATAGGCTATACACTTTTTGCCAAGAGATAAGCGGGATACCGGAAAATAGCAAATGACGGTGAACTGCAAATAATGGGCGGCAGGGGTCGCAGAAAGGTCTTGAACATATGGGGCGGATTATTGGCACTTACATTTTCCCACACCCTCCGGTTCTGATACCCGAAATAGGCAAGGGAACCGAGAAGGAAGCTGCTGCAACATTGGCTGCTGCGAAAAGGGCCGCCAGAGAAATCGCCGGACTGAAGCCTGCGACAATTATTCTTACGACACCTCACGGTCCTGTATTTCAGGATTTCATCCATATAAACATCAAGCATACGCTTACAGGCAATATGAAAAAGTTTGGCAGTCCTGAAACAAAACTGCAGTTTAAAAACAATCTCACCCTGGCCGGCAGCATTATTAAGATTGCCAATATGGAAAGCATACCGTGCGGCGGGCTCGATGACTCATTGACCGCGAAATACGGAATATCGGAGGAGCTCGATCACGGAGCTTTCGTTCCGTTATATTTTATAGCGGCGGAATACAATGAATTTAATCTGGTGCACATTTCAATAGCGGGATTGCCTTTTAAAGAACTATACAGGTTTGGAAGCTGCATCGCCCAGGCTGTGGAGCAGTCGGAGGAAGAAGTGCTTTTCCTTGCAAGCGGGGATCTCTCCCATAAGCTTACCAGGGATGGACCTTATGGATTTGACCCAAGCGGTCCTGAATATGACAGGCAGTTGATCCGTTTCTTGAAGGAATCGGATCCTGAAGGATTGCTGCAATTTGAGGAAAGTTTTCTTGAAAATGCCGGAGAATGCGGCTTGCGCTCTTTCCTGATGATGTTCGGCGCACTTGACGGGTTTGATGTCAAATCAGAGGTGTATTCCTACGAAGGTCCGTTTGGCGTCGGGTATTCCGTCGCATCCTTTAAGCCAGGCATGAGGCAGGAGGGCGAAAGTCTCCTGAATAAATTGGACAGGACGGAGCTGGAAAAACTGAATGAGCTAAGAAGCTCGGAAGACCCTTATGTCGCACTTGCACGTAAATCGCTTGAGATGTATGTCATGAATGGAACCATGATTGATGTGCCTGAGGTGCTTCCTGTTGAAATGGCCAAAAAGAAGGCGGGTGTATTCGTTTCCATCAAGAAAGAGGGACAATTGAGAGGATGTATAGGTACCACCACTCCTGCCAGACATAATATAGCCGAAGAAATTATCCACAATGCAGTCAGTGCAGGGACGCAAGACCCCCGCTTCAACTCCGTTCAAGAGGAAGAACTGGAAAGCCTGGTTTACTCTGTTGATGTACTGGGTGAAGCTGAAGTGATAGATACTGTTGATGAACTGGATGTGAAGCGGTACGGCGTCATTGTAAGGGCGGGCAGACGTTCCGGTTTACTGCTGCCAGACCTTGAAGGAATTGATACGCCTGACGGCCAGGTCTCAATAGCCCTGCAGAAGGCTGGAATAAAACCTTCCGAGAATTTCATCATGGAGAGGTTTGAGGTAATCAGGCATAAATGAAACAGGCAATGTTTTATGAAAATCTGGACGAAGGGATAGTGCATTGTTACCTTTGCCCGCACGGATGCATCCTGTCGCCGGATGGAACGGGGGTTTGCCGCGCCAGAAAGAATATCGGCGGTGAATTGTATTCACTCAATTATGCCCGTGTGGCCTCCATTTCTCTGGATCCCATTGAGAAAAAACCTCTGGCTCATTTCCATCCCGGAAAAAAGATCTTGTCAGCCGGTACTTTTGGCTGCAATTTCAAATGCGGCTATTGCCAGAACTGGACAATCGCCCACAGGGATGTAAAGACCATGCAGCTTGAACCTGCAGAGCTGGCAGACATGGCGGCGGATTGTGTCAGGGAAGGCAATATGGGAGTGGCCTACACATACAATGAGCCGTCCATATGGTATGAATTCGTACTGGATACGGCTATCCTTGTCAGGGAACGAAAGCTGGCAAATGTACTTGTTACAAATGGCTTTCTGTGCGGGGAACCGCTTGAAAAGCTCCTGCCGTATATGGATGCAATGAATATTGATGTGAAAGCTTTCACGGAAGAGTTCTACAAAAAATATTGCAAAGGCTCTCTGGAAGCGGTAAAAAGGACAGTCGAAACCGCTGCGGGAAGCTGTCATGTTGAAATCACAACGCTGGTGATCCCTGGTCTGAACGATACGCCCGAGGAAATCGGAAAACTGGCTAGATGGCTTTCGTCCATATCACCGGAAATAGTACTGCATCTGTCCAGATTTTTCCCGAACTATCAAATGCAGAACATCCCTCCCACTCCTCCGGCCACGCTTAATGCTGTCAGGGAAAGCGCCGCTGCCAGCCTGAAACACGTATATCTTGGGAATGTATAGATCCGCTTGGTCAATATGTTCAAATTTACCTTCAATTATTTTTTATAAAAAGTGAAAATACAGCTTACAAATGTAATAAAAAGAAGGTATAATTCAATTAAGTATTAACATTTTAATCTGTAAAATTTAACATTTGAAGGAACATCAGTGATTTTGCCTTTGGCTGATCGCTTAAGTACAGGGGTGTGAGGCTTTTTGGATTTTTTCAACAGCATTAATCTGCGGGACATGTTCGATAATTTTGCCGGCTATGTCGGCTTGAATGATCCATTATATATTATCAGGACCATAATCGACGTCAGTATTGTCTCATGGGTTATATACAAGCTCATAATCCTGATCAAGGAAACCCGAGCGTGGCAGCTGATACGAGGGATTATTCTGATTCTCGTCGCGACGGAGCTCAGCAAGCTGCTCGGCCTTAAAACCATCAATTACATTTTGTCCAATTTGTTATCAGTCCTTGCCATTGGTGCGATCGTGCTGTTTCAGCCGGAACTCAGAAGAGCGCTGGAACAGATCGGAAGAAGCAGGTTCAAGGATATATTCAGTTTTGATGAAGGAAATTCCAGAATCCATGTCACCGCAGTTATTGAGGAGATTGTAAAAGCGTGTACGGAGATGGCTGCAAAATATACCGGAGCGCTGATTGTTATAGAAAGAGATACCAAGATCGGTGAAATTATAAATACGGGAACGCAGTTGGATTCAAGCATTTCCAGTGAATTGCTCATTAATTTGTTTGTGCCGGATACACCGCTGCATGACGGAGCAGTGATCATCAGGGACAACAGAGTCAAGGCTGCGGCCTGCTTTCTGCCGCTGACGGACAACCCAAACCTTAGCAAGGAGCTTGGGACAAGACATAGAGCGGCACTTGGCATTACTGAAGTGTCGGACTCGATTGCCGTCATTGTATCGGAAGAGTCCGGGAAGATATCCTTTGCACTCAACGGTGGTCTTACAAGAAATCTGACTCCCGACATGCTCAGAAAAGCACTCAATAAAAACTTGCTTGATAAAGAGACTTATAGCAGGAAACTAGGGATATGGAGGGTGAAATCCAGGTGAATGATTTGTTCAAGAAAGATATAACCGTAAAAGTAATATCTGTTTTGATTGCAGTCATATTCTGGCTTTATGTCTCCAATTCATCCAACCCTTTTACCACAAAGACTTTCAGTATTCCGGTAAAAATAGAAAATGAGGCCTACTTGAACCAAAGCGGCTACATCATAAAGAATAAATACCGGACCAGCATTGACGTCACTGTAAGGGGACGCCAGGAAGCAATCGACAAGGTCAGGACCACTGATTTTGAAGCATCCCTTGATTTTTCGCAAATCAAATCCGTCAATGACAAGACGCTGAAAATCACAGGACCGGTTTGCACACAGAAGGATATTCACATTTTGTCTTCAAATCCTCCGGGTATTGATGTTCAGCTTGCCAGAAACAAGAATGGAACGTTCCCTGTCGAGTTGAAATCCAATGTAACGATGAAGCCGGGCTATGTATTGATAAACACCTCCATAACGCCTGATTCGCAATCTTTTCTTGCGGAGGAATCCATCATCGACAGTGTGGGTACGGTAAAGGCCAATCTTGATTTGAAAAACCTGGATAGGGATACGACTCAGACGGTCGGCTGCAAGGTCTACAACAAGGATGGAAATGAAATCTCCAGCCTCAGTACCGGCCTGAAGGTAAATGTCAAACTGGAGGTTGCAAAAGAGGTTCCGGTTTCTCTTGTTACCAGAGGCCGGCTTGCAACGGATTATGTTGAGACGCTCAGGGTGATAGAGCCTTTGAAAATACTGCTCTCAGGGCCGGCTGATGCGCTGAGCAAGCTAAATGATATAAAGACGGAACAGATAGACATTGACAAAATCAAAGGCAATTTCACCGCAACAGTCCCACTTGTTGTGCCGGAGGGCATGAAGCTGGTCAATTCTCCCAAGGAAATCATGGTAAACATTAATGTTGAAAAGCTTGTTGTCAGGGATATCGAACTGCTGCAAAAAGATATATCAATTTTAAACGGCATTAATGACGGGTCCATGAATTATGAAATCAAGACAGAAAAATTAACAATTAAAATCAAGGGAAGACAACCGGATGTTGATGCAATCAAAGTGAGTGACCTGATGTCTGCAGTGGATGTCTCCAATCTCACGGAAGGAATGCACAATCTGCCGTTGAATATAAACCTCCCATTGCAGGTAAAACTAATGACTCAGGCCAATGTCGAAGTAAAGGTGGCAAAAGCGCCTGTAGCGCCGGTGACATCGTTGCCGCAGATTCCATGAGGATTTGAATGTGAGACGGATGCGGAACATTGAACGAGTTGATTGCCAGAGGGAAGTAAGATTATTTAAAAGGTGAAACGATGAAGCTGATGATAACCGACCTCCGGTTGCAATTGAACAGCGGCCCGGAGGAATTGAAAAGAATGGCAGCCAGGAAACTGGGTATAAATGTAACAGAGTTCAATCAATTCAAAATAACCAAAGAAGCAATAGACGCAAGACGAAAACCCGACGTAAGCCGGGTTTATTCCGTATTGGCTGAAATCCCGGATAGCCGTTCCTACCGTAAAGGCAGGGAAATCAGAGAAATATCCGAAGAGCCGGAGATGCCGATTAACCCCGGATGTCTGAAGCTGAAGGGACGTCCGGTTATTATAGGGAGCGGACCTGCGGGAATTTTTGCAGCACTGACGCTTGCAGCCGGCGGATACAAGCCTCTGGTATTGGAGCGAGGGGGATGCGTGGAAGCAAGAACGGCAGCAGTGGATACCTACTGGAAAGGCGGGAAGCTTGACCCTGAATGCAATGTTCAGTTCGGCGAAGGCGGAGCAGGAACCTTTTCAGACGGCAAACTCACGACCAGGATCAATGACAGACGATGTGACAAGGTGCTTCAGGAGTTTTACAGAGCAGGTGCCGCTGAAGAAATCCTATACAAGTCAAAACCGCATATCGGCTCCGATGTTCTCAGAACAGTTGTTGCAAATATGCGCAGCAGGCTGATCGGGCTTGGCGGTGAAATAAGGTTCGGCACCAGGGTGACTTCCATCCTGATTGACGGAGGCCGGGTTACCGGTGTGGTCGCAAACGGCAGCGAAGAAATCGAAACAGGCGTTGTGGTGCTGGCAATCGGACACAGTGCCAGGGATACCTTTGACAGCCTGCACAAGAGCGGGATCTCCATGGTACCCAAACCTTTTTCCATAGGCGTCAGGATTGAACATCCGCAGGAACTGATCAACCGGGCACAGTATGGAGCGGCGGGAATCAATGCTGCGCTGGGGGCTGCGGATTATCAGCTTTTCTATAAAAATGCAGGCAGGACGGCATATACTTTTTGCATGTGCCCTGGCGGCGTTGTGGTGGCATCAGCTTCAGAACCGGATACAATTGTGACGAACGGGATGAGCTATTTTGCCAGGGATACGGAGAACGCGAACAGTGCCTTTGTCGTTTCCGTGGAGCCGGAGGACTTCGGGAGCAGCCAAGTATTGGCCGGCGTTGAATTCCAGAGGCTTTGGGAGAGGCATGCTTATGAACTGGGAGGCGGAGAGGGTACCGCTCCTGTGCAGAGGCTTGCGGATTTCATGGAAGGCAGGTCGTCAAAGGCAGCCGGCTGTGTGAAGCCCAGCTATACAGGAAGTGTAGCGTTTGCTGATCTGAACGGATGCTTGCCCGGATACGTCTCCGCTTCCATGAAAGAGGCTGCCGCCTATTTTGACCGGAGGCTCAAGGGCTTTGCAATGAAGGATGCTATTCTAACCGGTGTAGAGACCAGAACTTCTTCTCCTGTCAGAATTCTTCGAGGAGACACACTGGAGGCTGTGGGCACAGGCGGTTTGTATCCGGCAGGCGAAGGTGCAGGCTATGCGGGAGGAATCGTAAGTGCCGCTGTTGACGGCATGCGGGTTGCCGAGCAGATCATCAGGACATATGCACCGCTTTAACGTGGGATATCTTTAATTAATATGGCATTATTTGCAGGCTAAATACTGCATGTGCAGGCTTAACACAGCATATGCAGGTAATAAAAATTCATCCGATATGACATTCTATTGTCAGATTTACTAATGTATTATTGTAAAATGATATATTGTTTGGAAGGCGGCGGAATAATCATTCACTGTGTGATGCTGACCCCAATATTTAAAGGGCTTTCGATATCATTAATTCTATTTGTTCTGTAAAACAAGGGACATAATATAAAATTTCTAAAATATAGTAGCATATTTTGTTGGAAAACATAGAAACAAATATATAATGCACCCATAATGCCCTTGCCATATAGCACTGCTTTTCCTGTTTTTTTGATCCGGGCTGGACGGCATGAAGTCCCCTATTTTCCTCACGCAATCCGGTAGAATCTCTCTGGAACACAAACAGCCGCCGAGTATCAGCAGGGGTAAGCTGACCAATGCTGATACTCCTCCTGACATCCAAGATAAAGTATTATTGAAGAATATCAATGAAAAGTGTTATAATCAATTGGGATATTTTATGGGGAGGACAGCTATGTATCATCATAATGGAACAAGAAGCTTGTTTTTAACAGATTGAATAACTGAGACCATATGAGAACGATATAAGCAGATGACTTATTATTGATACTGCTTAAGGTGTTAGTTATAAAAATTTTATTTTTCTACATCAAATTTCTGGAGGAAATATGAAAACTAAATTATCTTACCTGTTTAAAGAAAAAGATGTTACTGGATCATATTCGAAACCTGTAGGAAAAAAGGAGCGTATGAATGTAAACTTCAGATCTGTTATTTCAGACCTGACAACGACAAAAAGCATACTGTCCAAAATGGTATTGATGTTCCTTTTGCTGATCATCATACCGGTTTCTACGATAGGCTACATAGCATCAAACACTGCTTCCAAAAATCTTTTGAAAAGTACGGAAGATAGTGTGGCAAATGCAACACAACAGACATCAAACTATTTTGATGCGTTTCTTGCAAAGGCGGAAGATACATCTATACAAATAGTGGCAAATGCGAAAATCCAGGATTACATCAGAACGGATGGTACTTTGGCTGAATACGATAATTTCAAGGCACAACAGGATGCAACTTCCGTGTTCTCAGGCATCAACATCTCTTTGAAGGATATGAGAGCAGTAATGTTGCTGAATACAGGTGCTATAATGGGCGATTCTAGCAGCCTGTACGATAGCACCAAGGTGTTTGAAACGAACTGGTACAAGAAAGTATCTGAAGCAAAAGGTAAGGCGATATGGGTGGACAGCAGTGAGGCGCAGGTGAAGGATGCCTTCGGCAGTGCACTTTCTCTTGCCAGGTTATGTAAGAACATAAATGGAGGGGAAGTGGCGGGCACAGTAATTATTGATGTGAAGTACTCAAAGATAGCCGAAGTTCTGGGAAGCATAAGTTTGGGGAAAAATGATTCTACTTATTTATTAACTCAGGAAGGAAGAGTTCTGTCAGGCAAAGGCAAGGGGGAAGAAGCGGCGCTTGGGAAGAAGCAGTTTGTGAAGGATGTCCTTGAACATGGTGCAAAAGCGAAATCGGGCATTTTTCATAACAGGGAAGACGGTAAGGATTATCTTGTTTCATATTATACGTCTGCAGACACAGGCCTCACTACTGTGACAGTAGTTCCAAACAATGAAATTATCGCGGGTGCGGGCGTGATAGTTAAAACTACAATATTAACTGGAATTATTTTCGTACTGATCGCTGGAGTAATTGGCTTTATATTCTCTCTGGGCATGACACTGGCGTTAAAATCGATTATGGGTGTGATGTCAAAGGCTGAAAATGGTGATCTCACAGTTAGCCTCTCAATGAAACGAAAGGATGAGTTCGGCAAGCTCACAACCAGTTTCAATGAAATGCTGGGAAATATAAAAGGGCTCATAAAGGAGAGTAAACACGCAGTTGAAGAGGTGGTTGCATCTACAGACAAACTGAACAACATTTCCTCACAGTCTTCGCGTATTTCCAACGAAATTGCACACGCTATAGTCGAGGTAGCTTCAGGTTCCGCCAACCAGGCTTCCGAAATTGAAGTCAGCGTAAAGAACGTTTCGCAGCTTGCTGATAAAATATCTCTTGCCGTGGAAAGAACACATGCGATGGAAGTGGATTCCGATTCCATGATGGAACTTTCAAACTACGGACTGACAACGATTGAAAGTTTGAACGTCAAGACTGCTCAGACAAATGAGATCACCACCAATGTGGTTAAGGAAATATCTCAACTCAACCAGTATGTCAAGAACATTAATAAAATAACACAGGTGCTTCGCGGTATCGCGGCCCAGACCAACCTCCTTGCGCTGAATGCTGCTATTGAGGCCGCAAGAGCGGGAGATTCGGGTAAAGGTTTTGCAGTTGTTGCGGATGAAATCGGAAAGCTCGCCGAGCAGTCAAATAACCATACAAGGGAGATTCAAAAGCATATCGAAGATGTGTTCAGGCAGGCTCAGAGTTCCACACAGCTTGTCGGCAAGGCTGAGGCCAGCATCAGGGAGCAAAGCGAGATGGTGGCACAAACCGCCGAGGCTTTTTCAAGAATCAATAGTACTACAGCTGCACTGGCTGAGAATATCAATAAAGTTGGATGCATGATCACTGATATGGATTTGAACAAAGAAATGGTGATGTCAAGTATGGAGAACATTTCCGCTGTATCAGAACAGTTTTCTGCCTCGTCCCAGGAGGTTTCGGCCTCCACCCAGGAACAGCTGGCTTCCATAGAACAGCTTGATGACATGTCGAAGAAACTTAGTGAGCTTGCGGCAGACCTTACGAAACAGATGGAGAAGTTTACCGTATAATTTATATTAGTTCCAGGGATGAAATGCAGGTTCATGAAGATATACAGCATTTTGACAAGGAAAACGGCACTGATTTTTAGAAATTGAGTGCCGTTTTGCTTGCTTGAAAAAGCATCTTAGTGCACTTGGGTTAAAACAAAACAAGGCGGTGAAATTGACAGGATGTCAATTTAAGGCGCATTTTGCCATGGATGGCAAATATGCGTAGACCGCCCCAAAAGTTTTAACCCGCCAAGTGTGCTTGATGCTTTTTTATAGTGCCCTGACAGACCCCACGCCGACGAGCGGCACGCTTCGGCCACTTTACAGCAGTGGAAAGCGGCGAACTTCCTTTATTAAATACTTACAAAAGATATTAGCCCGGAGAACCTTTACAAGAACCTTTAAAAAATATTACACAAAATACTTAGAAATCACTTGCTCATGACGTTACGTAACGTTGTATAATCTGTATCAGAGGGGTTTATTATGAGTGAAGAAAAAGACAAATTCACCGTTGGGGAGCTTGCGCGAAAGGGCGGCGTATCGGTGCGGACACTTCAGTATTACGACAAAATCGGGCTGCTGACTCCGAATGAATATAGTGAGGGCAGGCGGCGAATGTATGGTGGAACGGATATTGTCCGACTGCAGCAGATCCTGTTTTTGAAATCCATGGGATTTCCCCTGGAAGAAATCAGGGACAAACTTCTGCCTAAAGGTTACGGGGTAGATATGGTCAAGGTGTTCCAGGCGCAGAAGGCAGTAATCGAAGAGCAGATTAAACATCTTCAGGAAGCGGCAAATTTGCTGGAAAACGCTGTTTATGAAATCAAGCGGGGTAATGAAATTAACATTGATTACCTGTTTGCGATTATTGCAGCCGTACGGACCGGGAATCCGTATGCATTCATGATGCGGCACTTTGATCAGGATCAGATAGGGTTCTTCCTGACCCGTTTTGAAGATGCACAGGAGGGACTGAAGTTTAACCGGGTATCGCAGGAACTTACTGAAAGGCTGATGGTGCTATACAGGCAGGGCGCTGATCCTTCGGGACCAGAGGCACAGGAACTTGCAGCCGGGTGGTGGGAGCTTACCCTGATGATTACAAAGGGAGATCCTGAGATGCTGCAAAAGATGTTTAGCATGGCGGCTGATGACAGTCATTGGCCTTCAGAAAAAAAAGATTTGAAGGATGCAAATGAAAAGATGCTGGGTCAGGCGCTGATAATATATTTTCAAAAAAACGGAATCAAATTGCCGTTTACGGGAGGGGAAACAAATGGATGAATCTGTTGTATCGGTTCAGAGTCTTGCAAAACGATACGGGGAAATTACAGCTGTAAACAGCATCAGCTTTGAGGTGGGAAAAGGGGAGGTCTTTGGGTTGCTTGGGCCTAACGGGGCGGGAAAGACTACTACCCTGGAGTGCCTTGAAGGTATGCGCCGACCTGATGGCGGTTCGCTGAGCGTCTGCGGTTGCAATCCGCAGCAGGATGGCAAGCGGCTTCGCCAGGTGTTGGGCGTTCAGCTGCAGGCATCTTCATTGCCTGATGGAATTCGGCCTGTTGAAGCAATGAAACTGATTTGTGCGTGGCATGGCCTACAGCCGCGGAATGATCTTCTTGAGCGTTTCGGCATCGATATCCGGAATAAAAAGCACTATAGCGAAATGTCTACAGGACAGAAGAGGCGGCTGCATCTTGCACTGGCTCTTGCAGGCAACCCGTCTGTAATTGTACTGGATGAACCCACAGCAGGGTTGGATGTGCAGGGCAGAGCCCAGCTTCATGAGGCGATCCGCGAATTGAAGAAGGAGGGCGTCACGATTCTTCTGGCCACGCATGACATGGCTGAGGCGGAATCATTATGCGACCGTATTGCGATAATCATACGAGGGAGCATCGCAGTAGCCGGTACACCGGCGCAAATCACTTCGGCAGGTCATGCGGAGACGAAGATTACAATTTGCACAAAAAATAACGTTTTACTGCCGGGAAAAGATACTGAAAATGCTCGCTTCCTGGCACAGACGGATGATTATGGCGTATGGCTGTGCCGGGATACGGCAGCGGCGGTCATGGAACTGCTCAGGGAAGTACAGCACGCAGGGGATTCCGTTGTGGATCTGCGAGTAGAACGACCTTCTCTTGAGGAAAGATTTCTTGAACTTGTCGAGGGGGGGAGAAAATAATGAGTGCTTTCTTTAATCACCTTTGGATACAATTTAAGATGGATATCCGTGAAAAGGGTACTTTAATGACCTATTATCTGGTGCCGCTTGTCTTTTATCTGGTCATCGGAGCGGTTTTCTCTTCTGTGAATCCGGCGTCCAAACAGACGATGGCAGCGGCTATGCCAATTTTTGCAATCACCATGGGTGCGGTACTTGGCATGCCCGTACCAATCGTAAAGATGCGCGAGGCCGGTGTTCTTCGCGCCTACCGTGTCAGCGGAATACCCGGATGGGCAGTGCTTTTAATCCATTCCTTCAGCGCATTCCTGCATCTCGTCGCGGTCACAGTCATCATCTTTGCAACAGCACCTGTGCTGTATGGTGCAGCTCTTCCTAAAAACATGGCAGCCTACTTATTAGTTCTGCTTGTACTGTTGTTCGCCAGTATTGCTCTTGGCTTGCTGATCGGGGTTGCAGCGCGCAGCCAATCCATTGCAATGATGATGTCCCAGGCGGTCTTCCTGCCCACAGTGATGCTTGGCGGCATTATGTTTCCAGCTTCCATGCTTCCAGAACCGCTAAGAATAATAGGCTATGTGCTTCCTTCAACACATGCGATGCAGTCATTCTCCTCTCTTGCGTTCGGATTGCCTTCGGACATCACCGGAGTGCTTTCACTGCTGGTTATGACAGGGATAGGCATTCTGGCTTCTTGCCTTGCCGCTGCGAGATACAGGGCAAGCATGAAATCATAAATCTCCATTATAGATGCTTTGGACATCCCCTTCGCTTAATTGATGAATGGGATGTCCGGCTTTTTTTTATGCAATGCCTGAAAGCTTATTCATCCGGCTTAACCAGACTTGAAGGAATTGCTGGCGGATTGTGTTTATAAATGCCGTGAAGAATTAAGTTATAAAATTTGATTTATGCAAAGAGAACCGGAGGAATTGCCGGTGGATTGTTTTCATAAATGCTGTGATGAATTTAGGTGTAAAATTTGATAGAGAACTGGAGGAATTGCCAGTGGAATGTGTTATAAATGTTTTGAAAAATTTAGCAATAATTTGAATTATGCCATAAGAAGTGGTATTATTTTATATGCTACGCTAAATCATTTTTGTAGTATATAGTTTATCTCAGGAAGGTACTTGAATACATATGCCGGGCTTTGAGGAATACGGGATTTCCTATAAATGTGAATTTAAAGACAAGAAAACGGAAACGAAATTTTTTAATCATGATTCGGCAAAATCAGTTCATTATACAAAACCGGTTGCCTTTGTGCTTGGCATATTGTTTATGCTGTTTATTATACCGGATTATTTTTTAATACACAGCAAGCAAACCTTGTTGATTATATTTATCCTCAGGGCGGTATTTCTTGTACTGATCATTGCCGTATCCTTTTCTTTTACAAGGGTTAAGGATTTCAATTCTCATGCCATTCTGGTTTCTGTTTGTGAAATATTCGCTTCAATATGCTTCTTAACGATTTACTGCGTTTATGACTCCCCCAATTTTCTGATTCAGACAATGGGAGTCATTGTAATTCTGATGGGCATCTATATGACGCCGAACAAATGGATTTATCTTAATATTGTTTCCTGTACCATTAGTCTTTCCTTTTTTCTGATATCTGTTTACTTTATAGAAGACATCAGATTTCAGGATCTTTCCGCGGGGATCGCTTATGTGGTTATAATCATCCTATTATGCAGTACAGCCTCCTTTCGGTCAAATTATCTGAAAAGAATCCAGTATATTGACAGTAGGGAATTGTTAAAATTGTCATACACAGATTCATTGACAGGGAGCTGCAACAGGGCTAAATTTGACCAGGAACTCACCGAGTGGATGGAATACTCCAACAGGTATAAGATTTCCCTATCTCTGGTCATTTTTGACCTGGATAACTTTAAAATGATCAATGACCGGTTTGGACACCTATCAGGGGATAAAGTGATGCAGGAAATTGCCAGTATAATAAGAGCGGTTATCAGAAAACAGGATGTCTTTGCACGTTGGGGCGGAGATGAATTTGCCATTCTTCTTCCCAATACGGAAGCGGCACAGGCCGCCGAACTGACAGAACGGCTGAGAAAATTGATTGGAGATTATCAGTTTAGTATCAGGGAAAGAGTAACCTGCAGCTTCGGCGTGGGGACAATGGAATACGATGAAACAGCCGACGACTTTCTGCGAAGGGCGGACAGGTTTCTATATAAGGCCAAGGAATCCGGGAAGAATACCGTTAATTACAGTTTGCCGGAAGATGGGTATCAGCTTGAATTTCCAATTAAGAACCTTTTGTAGCGTTCAAAAAAGATGTTGTGATGGTTTGGGTAAATAGGTATAATTAACTTGGTCAAAGAAATTTAGCAGGGCTTGGCACAGGTTGCAGGTCTTCTGTACAAAGAATAGTAATTATGGGAGGTTCACATAGATGGCAAGACTTTTCGGAACGGACGGCGTCAGGGGGATCGCGAATGCCGAGCTTACAGCGGAGCTGGCATTTAAGCTTGGGCAGGCAGGTGCTTATGAATTGACTGCTGAGACCAGGCATACTGCAAGGATACTTGTTGGAATGGATACCCGCATATCTGGGTACATGCTGGAAGCTGCACTTGTGGCTGGAATTTGTTCAGTCGGTGCGGAGGCTGTCTGCCTTGGCGTGATACCGACGCCGGCAGTCGCTTATCTTACGAGGTATTATAACGCGGATGCCGGAGTTGTCATATCTGCATCGCATAACCCTTTTGAGCATAATGGCATAAAGTTCTTCAACTCCAAAGGCTATAAATTATCGGACAGTACGGAAGACAAGATTGAACAGCTTATCAAGTCGGGCTTGGGGGAGATTAAACTGCCGGTAAGTGAAGCTGTCGGTTTTAAAAGTGTCGGGAACCATGCACTCAGAGACTATGCCGACTTTCTGAAGAATGCGGCAAATGGCAGCCTGGCTGGCCTCAAAGTTGCTATAGACTGCGCCAACGGGGCAGCGTACGAGGTCGCGCCGCTGGTTCTTTCAGAACTGGGTGCGGAAGTTTTCACGATAAACAATACTCCTGACGGGATCAATATCAACAAGGATTGCGGCTCGACTCATATGAATGCTTTAAAAGAATTCGTCCCCGGATGCGGTGCCGATGTCGGTTTTGCTTTTGACGGAGATGCCGACAGGGTGCTGGCTGTTGATGAAAACGGTACAATGGTGGACGGTGACCAAATTATGGCGATTATCGGATTGGCCTTGAAAAATGAAGGCCGTCTCAGTAATAATACAATAGTAGCGACCGTTATGAGCAACCTGGGCTTTGATATCATGGCAAAATTACATGGCTTGAACCTGGCCAAGACCAAGGTGGGAGACAGGTATGTACTGGAGGAAATGCTTGAGAAGGGCTATATCCTTGGTGGAGAGCAATCCGGGCATGTTATATTCCTTGAACACAATACCACCGGCGATGGTATGCTGACGGCCCTCCAGCTGTTGAATGTGCTGAAGTCCTCCGGCAGGAAGCTGTCCGAGCATGCGTCGGTGATGAAGATCATGCCGCAGGTGCTGAAAAACGCAAAGGTGAACCCTAAAAACAAGCACTGCTATATGGAGGATGAACTAGTCGCCAAAATGTGCTGCGACCTGGAGACGGAATTCCATGGCGAAGGCAGGGTGCTTATCAGACCGTCGGGTACGGAATCGCTGGTGCGCGTGATGATTGAAGGCAAGGACAAGGAGTACATAACCCGGAGAGCCGCCGAACTTGCTGAAATAATCGAGCAAAGGCTTGGCTGAGATGTTCACCGATTGTTAATATATTTTAAATTGACAACATATCATTATATTGAATATACTAAAGTAGAAGTGCTATTTATGAAAGGTGGGATGCATAGAGCGGAATTGGAAGAGGCAGGATTTAAATGCCCGGAATGAGAGGGTAGTGACAGGGCAGTAAAATAAGCGCCAGGACGTTGCAGAATGTGCAGTACGTGATGTGCATACAATAAGCGTCGACGAGGGGAAGGAGGTCATAACAAAACGGAAACACCGTGATGTTGTGACATATCGAAAGATTCGGCGGATATCCTTCCGGTTAGCCATAACCGAAGAGCTTTACAGAAACTGCAGGAAACTGCAAAACAAAAGAAGCTCAGTTGGCAATCCTGTTCATACCTTACAGTTATCTCATTAACACAACTTCATATTTTAAATGAGATCTCCGGTCTTCTACTTATAACCGGCAGATTTTATCGTGTTATGCTTTTATTTTGAAGCAGATGAAGTTATTTCGTATCCTCCGGATGGATTCCGGACCTGTGAAACTTTTACAAGGTTCGGTATTCGAGGGTTATCTGCTGCGCGTAAATTGGAAAAAAGAGGGGACTAACCGGCAGGAAGCATTGCCATATTGGGAAAGGTCCCCGGCACATTTTTAAATAGTGAATTTGATTCTGTAAAGGAGAATGAATTATGTGTGGAATAGTTGGATATATAGGAGAAAAGAAGGCAGTTCCGATTTTGATCAATGGACTGAAAAAGCTTGAATACAGGGGCTATGATTCGGCAGGCGTTGCACTGTACGAAGACAACCGCCTGTCCGTGATAAAATGCAAGGGCAGACTTGCCGTGCTTGAGGAAAAGTTGAAAACAGAAGAAATCATTGGCGGCAACATTGGCATTGGGCATACAAGATGGGCGACCCACGGTGAACCGAATGATGTGAACTCACACCCGCACCTGAGCAATTCCGGCAAGATCGCGGTGGTCCACAACGGCATCATCGAGAATTATATGAAGCTCAAGGATTTTCTGATGGCACAGGGCTATAAATTTGTATCGGAGACGGACACCGAGGTTGTGGCACATCTGGTCGAGTATTACTACCTTCAGAGCGGCGATCTTGTGAAAGCTGTCATGAAAACCGTTGATGAACTGGATGGCTCCTATGCCTTGGGCGTTATATGCAGCGATTGTGCCGACAAATTCGTTGCGGCCAGAAAAGACAGCCCGCTGATCGTCGGACTTGGCAAAGGAGAGAATTTTATTGCCTCCGATATACCGGCAATACTTGAACACACGAGGGATATCTATATTTTGGAGGACAAGGATGTAGCCGTCCTGAACAAGGATAAGGTCGTTGTGTATGATAATTATGGAACGGTGTCTAAAAAGGAGATCTTCCATGTGAACTGGGATGTTGCAGCCGCAGAAAAGTCGGGTTACGAGCATTTCATGATGAAGGAGATGTGCGAAGAATCCAAGGTCATCCGGGATACGGTCAGTCCAAGAATCAAGGAAGGCAGAATCTCCCTTGACAATATCGACATTACGTCCGAATATCTCAAAGGGATTGAGAAAATATTCATCATCGCCTGCGGTACGGCGTTTCACGCAGGAATGGTCGGCAAATACCTGATCGAGAAACTGGCCCGCATACCGGTAGAGACGGATGTGGCTTCGGAATTCAGGTACAGGGACCCGATCATCAGCGAGAAAAACCTGGTCATTATCATCAGCCAGTCCGGGGAGACGATCGATACGCTGTTCGCACTCAGAGAAGCCAGAAAGAAAGGCGCAAAGGTCCTGTCAATCGTGAATGTCATCGGCAGCTCGATCGCAAGGGAATCCGACAGTGTCCTTTACACCTGGGCGGGGCCTGAAATAGCCGTTGCATCAACAAAAGCATATAACACGCAACTGACTGCCCTCACATTGATTGCGCTGGACTTTGCCAGCAAAAAAGGCCTGATGGGTAATGAAGAATTGGGCACTATTATAGAAGATCTGAAGGGTATCCCCGCAACTATAGAAAAGATCCTGTCGGACAGGGAAAAGATCCAGAAGTTCGCCGCAGAGCATTATAATGCCAAGAGCATCTTCTTCATCGGCAGAGGCCTTGATTATGCCCTCTCAATGGAAGGCTCCCTGAAACTGAAGGAAATCTCGTACATCCATTCAGAAGCCTACGCAGGCGGCGAGCTGAAGCATGGCACAATAGCCCTGATCGAAAAAGGCACCCTGGTAATCTGCCCGATGACCCAGGACAGCCTCTACGAAAAAATGATCAGCAACATCAAGGAAGTCAAAGCCCGAGGCGCCGTCATCATGGCCATCACGCACGAGAAGAACGCCGACGTAGCGAAAGTGGCCGACATGGTAGTCACCATACCGGATACGAATCCGCTGCTCGCTCCAATAGCAGCAGTGACGCCGATGCAGCTTTTTGCCTACTACATGGCGGTGCTTAAGGGCTGTGACGTGGATAAGCCAAGGAATCTGGCGAAGAGCGTGACGGTGGAGTAGTGCGGGTGAATGGTTACATTAATTGTTGTCGGTTCTCAAATAGTTTGAGAAAGTTATCAAACTTTATGAGATTTAGCTCCTTAAATGCTGATGTTTTATTAGTTTTTTTCAAACTTTATGATTCTTATAGAAAATAACCATTTTTATGTTGCTTTTTCCCAAGCTTTATAAGAACCCACACTACGAGGAGAATATATGCTGAATAAGGAATTATACGGATATTACGAATTTAATAATCAAACGATTATTAATATTAGCAATAATGCAAATGAAATGAATTATACAGAATTACATGAGTATATTCATCTAGTATTAACTCAGAAGACAACATTTGGTGCAGCCACAATTATGCTTAGTCATGCAAATACATTAGATTCATCAATGCAGTGGTTAAAAAGTGAACTTATTAATTTAATGAAAGCAGTACAAGAAGGAGTTGCAACATTTGCTGAGTTATTGGCAGTATGGTCTATTAATGGGCATTCAGCATATCAAGATTCAGTTGAAAAACTAAGGACTAAAAACCAGGAATATTATGACTACATGTCTTTCCTTTTAGTGCTTGAAAAATTTATAGAGTCTAGAGTAATTAGCGCTGATGCATTAATCAATGATTTGATTGTATTAGCATTAATGTCATTAACAATAGATTTTACAAAAATACCAGAAGAAAACCATATAAGTAAAGATGTTTTTATTAAGTATATCAATACACCATCAATTTCAAAAAATTTTGATCCCAGTAGAAAATTTTGGGCATTGATTAATAGTTATGTAAAAACGATAGAAAAATATGGGAATGATTCAGAAGAACTAAACAATAGCATTTTAAGTTTACATCAATTCAAAGTAATCCTGGATGAGGAATACATGATTAGATTGAATGCAAAAATTAAATTTCTTTATAAAAGTTCAACTAAAAAGAATGAGATTAATAAAAAACTGGATAAATTAAAATTGACTACTAATCTACCAGGTTATTTAGCTGTATATCCAACGAATTTAAACATACAGCAGAAGATGGAGAATAGTGTCAAAGAAGCTTTCGAATTTAATAAACGATTTGATATATTCTGCCGTACAAAAACTTTAGGGATTTATGTTTTATTATTTTCGAGAAATTTTATTTCTAAATATTTCCCTCTAACTTACCAGGGATATATTCCAAACGAAATTTTTGGTACTTATTTTATTGAAGAAGATTTAGAAAAGATGCACAATAACGTTTTTAGAAGTAATATCCCGTTGATTTTACTAGGGAATAAGGATTTAATTAGTAAATATGTAAGGAACCATCTTCGCTCATACAAAGGTAGAATATTTATATTCATTGATTTAGCATTAATATATAATATTGATTTTATAAATGGAATATTCAGTAATTCTAATTTCCGGATCATTGAATATGACGTTTTTTCATTGCTAGTAATTAACAAGAAAAACCTCTTTTTATTACAAGTAATTTCAAAGAATGCACTGAAAGATATATTTAAACTAATTCAGAAGAATGAATTGAATATTCAACAAATATTCTCTAATTCGGATGGCTTTGATAAAGAAATAATTAAGAATAAATCAGACTCTGATGAATTTGATTTAATTATAAATACTTTTCTAGCATAATCCTTAGTGAGCTTTGCTTGAGTTGAAAATGTATAAAAGCGGTATAGATTCATGGCCTTGATTATTTTATAAACGTGGCATACATAATCTCATGTTCATTTAATCGTTTACCATTTTCCTGAAAATTAGAAGAATACTTTTAATCGCTAGTATACATCTTCTTGTTCTTCCATTTGATCATTCACATGAATATAAAAATCTTTTTCATCTATTATATCTTTTATATGCTTTAAACGGATATATCGAATCTTATTTCCCCCTGAATCAGACAATTCTTTCTTCACAAACTCCAACCATTTATCAAAAGGTAATTTATCCCCCAATTTATATATGCAATCCCATATTAAATCAGTATTGTAACAATCGTCAAACATAGAAAACAAATATTCAAATAACTTCTTAAATGTTTCTTCACTAATCGTACATTTGGCTATTTGGCTAGAAAGCACCTCCAAATTCTCTATATCGAAATATGAAAAATCATTGTAGCAGTTCTTCTTCTGCTGCATATTATGAAAGTTTATATCCTCAATAAATTGTGCAACTCGCTTGTTGCAAGGATGTATTCCATCGTAATCTACATTAACCCAATCCTCTGCATTATAAGTTATTAACTCAACTTTCCCAGCCTAATTTGCTGGACTGAACCTTGACAAATTAATACATTCAAGCGCTTAACTTTAATCTATGAGTCCAGACTTCTGGCAAAGCAAGTATAAATGCATCCATGATTTGATGAG
>JAEWQC010000357.1 GCA_023399355.1 Bacillota bacterium
ACTACATCACTACGGCATTGATAATTGGCAAAAGAATATTTATAAATAGTCTGGAAAAATAATTGATTGGAATAGTACGAAACCATTATAAAATAGTACAAAACCAACATTACCATTTCTATTGAAAAAGGTCTGTAACAGAACATTTCGTTTGTTACAGACCTTTTTGTGAAGGATGGGGGTTTTAAAAGCTATAGCTTATTTTTCTGTAATAGAGGATAAGGTTATTGTATCACCTTCAATTTTTCCTTTTATGTTTACAAGAAGATTATCTTTTTTTGATGTTTTCTCAACAATCTGCTCCTTTGCAAGCTTGGAGCCATTTTCATCAAATTTGAAATATTTATAGCTTCCATCTTCCTGCTTGATTGAAATACCATAACCACCTTTGGAGCATTCCTCCATCAGATTGCACTGATTGGTATGCTTTTCGGGGTTTTTCGCTATATCGGCTCCATCCATATCCATTTTCATATCTTCCATTTTTGCAAGTCCGCATTTTTGGTCAATAACATATCCGGAATATTCCGCTTCGACAACAGCTCCTGCAGCTGTTGAAGCTGTTGAAGCTGTTTTGCCGCTTTCATCATGGGCCATTCCGCAGGCGGACATGGCGAACAGGATTGAAAACAACACAAACATATATGGTAATAATTTCATAAACTTTTTCATAAAACACCTCCTATTGCTTTCATTCTCAGTAATTTATCAAGTTCCAAACTCCCACTTCCAGAAATGGGAGTTTGGATGTTCAATTTGACTGAATGAGTTCATTTGGAAGTAATCACAAAACTGCCGGACATCTCATCGTATTTGATTTCAACGCCAAAACTCTCTGAAATGACAGCAGCAGGCACCAGGGTTCTTCCGTTCACCACGGCAAATGCAGCCTCTGATATCTTCTGAACACCATTTACCGTATACTGGGTCTGTCCCTGTATCAGTTTTAATGTGGTTTTACCTTTAACGACTGTAACGGTCTTTGATTGATTCTCCCACGTTACAACAGCTCCGAGAGCTTCTGCTATTTTCCTCAGCGGCAGCAGTTTTTTATCTTGCACCACTGTCGGAGGCACGTCAAAGGTTAATGGAGATCCATTTACCGTTACACCGATTGCAGCCGCAGCAGCATGGTCTGTTTTCTTACCGCCCATCGGCATATCCATTGCTGATCCGGTGGTTGCAGTTGCTTGCGGTGTCTCTGCCGTAACCGCAAGGTTCGGTACAGGAAGAGTATTTGTTGAGACTCCTGGAATGGATACTGTTTCAATGGAAACGACATGGATCCCTTCCAATTGTTTTGTAACTTTACTAGAATCTGTCTCGGGCACACTTGATTCATCTGCATTTGTCGGTATATTGCTCACTTTATACCCGGTTACTTTCACGGTGATATTTTTGCTCCAGTCGGAAGGCAGCCTGTTCAGGAAATTTTTTGCAATTTCTCTGCTTTCCCCGTCAAAAATCAGGTAATCGGGATAAACATTCGATTTATACTCGGTGGTTGCCTTGTCTTTTACATATACCACCAATCCCAGTCCGCTTCCGAAGCAGGAATCAGGCGGTGTCTTTCCGGCTCCCATCAGGTTGCAGCCCTTTGAATGCTTTATTACATCCACTCCCACGCAATCCCTGTCAACAATCCAGCCCGTCCAGGTCTTCACGTCCTTCGCTGCTGCAGCTGCATCCTTCGTCTCTGCATTGGCAACTGCTCCCGTTCCCGTCAGCAGCAGCGTGACTAGCAGGATACTGACGGCTTTCTTCAATACTTTGTTCATAATGACCCTCCTTAAAATTTTAATTAACATCGTGTCCTTTTTCCGAACTATCTGTACAAGCATGAATGACCATGCAAAATACCTGTTTATAACACATCGGTTCAAATATAATGTTTCGGTTGCAGAAACATTTTCTTGCCATGTGCTGTGTTTCAACGAGGCTGCCTGCCTATGCACCCAGGCGGGAGATATGCTCGCCAACTGAAAGCCAAATTGATATCTGACACCCGGACTTTTTGCTGAAGCAAAGAGCCATAGAGGTGGAGAACACTTTTTGCCTCATTATTTTCCTGTGATGTCGTGGAAGCTCTTGTCAAGAAAATCATACCCCGTTTCATCCAGCGTAAAGATATCCTCGGAGCCATCCACCAGTGCATAGAATTCTTTTTTTGCCACCTTTTCCCTTCCGATAAGCACTTTCTTTTTTCCGTCTGCGTTTTCAAACTCCAGACTGTAGGCAGGTTTGTCAAGACCATACTTTTCAAGATCCGCATTACTGTCATCCACAAAATCGACCGCCACAATCCTGACGACCGCGTCCAAAACAGGTTCAAGCCTGCCCCCTTCCAGCCAACCCTTTGCAGGCGAAACCAGCTTCCAACTGCCTCCCTCCTTCCGGACCGCCGAGAACACGATCTCTCCGCTCCTTTCAAAAGTCAGGCTTGTAATTTCATCCTTTCTTACAAAAAGCTTTTTATAATCCTTTGAAGACAATACATTCTTGTCCCGGATTCCGGCCTTGGTCAGCAGGAACGGCCTGATTGCAGCGGTGTCAACGGTATAGATCCTGTCGCTGCCCTTCCGTTTCAAATAATAACTGTCTTTTGTCGCAGTGAGATTTCCGACTTCAAGAACATCAGACTTGCCGCCTGCTGCTTCAACAGATAGGATGGCCGGCTTATCCAGCCCGTATTTGGCCAACCCGTCCGCATTTTCACCGATGAACTTCTTCACGCTGATATAATGCAGACTCAGCGGCAGTCCTGAAATCAATGATTTGTCATAGTGAATATCTGAAGGCTCCGTCAGCTTCCATCCGTCTCCATCTTTTTTGAGGACAAATTTAATTCCGTTATGTTGAATGGTAATTTCTCCAATGTCCTCCGCGCTGATATCCAGAAGCTTTACCGGGGTGTCCCTTTCTGAAGCCGGACTGTCTGCAGGATGATCCCTCAGCAAAAAATAAGCGCCAAACAGCAGAACTGCTGTGATCACAATCAGGATCATATTGCGGGTTTGCTTCATAAGTGCCGCCTCCTCAACCATACATCCAATCCAAAGCCGAGAATAATCAAGGGTACTGCCGCCACGACAAGGAAGCTGACCACATTCGCCTCATGCTGGCTGATTTTGAGCGTTTGTGTATTGTACGGCTTCGGACCTATGGCCACTTCATCCTTTGCATCCTGCATCCAGTTCAGAACATTGATGAAATAATAGAGGGCACTGCTGAAATAAGCCGACTGCTGTTTTTTTGAACTTTCATTAAGCAGGGTGCTGTCCCCCATGACAAGTATTTTGGATATCCGGCTATTTGCCTGATGTTCAGAGGCTACCGCGAGTTCCAGCGGGCCCTGGACCGCCTCTTCTTTGCCGCCGACAGCCAATCCGGATGCAGTGTCTCCGGTTTTGAGGAGAGAGGTGATCTGATTGTTTTTGTCCTCATTTTTCAGAATACTGACACTTCTGCTGTCTTTAATCACCAATTGGAATTCTATCGGGACAATATGGTTTTCAGCAACGTCAATAATCAGAGCAAACGGATCATTGGGCTGATATTTCTCCTCGTCGCTCTCTTTCACCTTGTCATAGTCCAACGCTACGCCATAGTTTTTTAATATACTGTCAAATTGAACAAAAGAGGGATTGGAAGCGATATAGTCAAAAAGGAAAACTGCTTTGCCGCCTTTTTGCAAAAAATCTTCCAGCTTTTTGCCCTCCTCAGGGGACAAGTCGCTTTGTGGTGATGCAAATATCAGGATTCCTGCATCATCAGGTACCGCATCCACTTTCAAAAGGTTGACAGCTTTGACGAGGTAATTGTTTTTTCCCAGGTACTCTGTCAAGGTCTTATATTGCACACCCGGATCGCCTTCCCTATGCCCTTCGGTAAAATAGATGGCAGGTGTACTACCGGCGGTCACATATTTAATAGCTCCGGTAAAGTCCTGTTCTGCAAGTGATCCCGTATTATACCGGGAGAAGGTACGATGATCCAGTTCAGTCTGGAACAGATCCTCATAGGTAAGTTTTTTAGACTTGCCATTGCCGGTTATAACAAAGTCCGTCTTTTTAAGCTCCCTGTCCCCTTTAGGGTCAAGTCGGCTGATAATATCAGGATCTTTGTCGGGATCGACATATTTGACAGTGATGTGTGAATAACTCCTATACTTGTCAAGAAGCTCTTTGACCTCCTTATAGTCCGTATCGATCTTCCCGTCGTCAAAGAGTCCGTAAATTGTCACATCTTTATCAAGTCCGCCCAGAATTTCTTTCGTGGCATCTCCCAGCGTATAGAGCTTGTTTGCGGTAAAATCCCATTTTACCGGTCTTAGTCCGGCAATAAGGTTGACGGATAAAATGATGATGATTACTGCAATAATCGATACGATTGAATTTGCACTCAGCCGCAATGTGCTCCATCGCCTTTTTTCAATTACAATGATTGTGAGGAAGATAAAAAAGGAAATAAAGCTCAGGTAATAGATAAGAGAATTCAGGCTGAAAATTCCCCTGCTGAAATCATCGTATCTGGAAAATATGGAGAACCAGTTCAAGACTTTGGATAGCAAGCCTCCTGCAACATTGCCGACAGGCTGTGCCACCATCATGATCAGCAGCGCCGTAAAGCTGATGATTGCTGCTACTACCTGATTTTCCGAGAGAGAAGAGGCAAATATGCCAACAGAAATCAAGGAAGCCCCCAGCAGCAGAAAGCCGATATAGCCGCCAATCAGCGGCAATAAGGCAGGGCTTGAATAGAGAAACAGCACGATTGGATAGATGAGTGAAACTGCTGCAATAACCAGATATACTGTCAACGCAGCCAGATATTTGCCGATGACTATTCCGGAAAGCCTGTTGGGAGAAGTCACAAGCAGCACTTCCAGCCCGTTCTTCCTGTCCTCTGCTATGGATTTCATGGTAAGGATGGGTATGATGAATATGAGGAAGGTTCCCATGTTTCCAAGCAGCCCGCCGATATCTGCCGAAGGGTTGTAAATATTCCCTATGGCGAAAAATACCGACGTCAGCAGAATGAAAAGTCCTATGATGATATATGCAATCTGCGAATTGAAGTAGGACTTCAGTTCACTTTTAAATATGGCGTACATGATTACTCCACCTCCTTCTCATTTGTCACCAGTTGGATAAAAATATCTTCAAGAGATATGTCGATGGATTTGAGTTCAAGAAGCTTGTATCCATCTCTGGCAAGGGCAAAGGAAACTTCGCCCCTGATATCGCCGTCTGTTTTGGTATCCAGAATATAGGTGGCTGTTTCTCCCTCTTCCTTTTGGACATGAACCTGGTTAACTCCATCAATTCTGGTAAGAAGGCTTATTATCAGGCTTGAAGGACCAACTGCTTCAATCTGGAGGCTTGAGTGTTTGTTGAAGCTTTTTGAAAGATTCCCAGGTGTATCAACCGCTATAATTTCACCTTTGCTAATGATGACGACGCGACTGCACACTGCACTAACCTCGGGAAGAATATGGGAGCTGAGTATGATGGTATGTTCCTTGCCGAGATCTTTTACAAGCTTACGTATCTCAATGATTTGTTTTGGATCAAGCCCCACCGTAGGTTCATCCAATATGAGTACTTCCGGATTCCCGATCAGTGCCTGGGCAAGACCAACTCTCTGTTTATAGCCCTTCGAAAGGTTTCTGATCAATCTGTGACTCACATCTGCAAGACTCGTAACTTCCAGCACTTCAGCATACCGGGCTTTTTTATCCTTTTTCTCCACCCGCTTCAGATCACTCACAAAGTCCATGTATTCCCGAACCGTCATGTTCGGGTTCAACGGCGGAAGCTCCGGCAGATAGCCTATCCGCTTTTTAACTTCTCCCGGATTCTCATGGATATCATAACCGCCAACCCTGACAGTACCCTGTGATGAGGGTATGTATCCCGCAATGATATTCATCGTTGTGGATTTGCCTGCGCCATTAGGGCCCAGGAATCCGACAATTTCACCCTTCTCCACTGTAAAGTCAAGATTGTTGAGTGCTTTTACACGCCCATAATTTTTTGTCAGTTTTTTTATTTCTATCATTAAAATACCCCCTGTTATCCATTTTAAAAAATCTATCAGGTAATATTCCCGTTCATGCTCACTGTCTCTGCAGTACCAGATTTGGCGAAGGCAGCGTGTTAGTGGACACACCTTCTATATAACAAGTCTCAATGGATGTGATATGTATCCCTTTTTTATAGTGATCGACTTTTGTCGAATCCGGCTCCGGGACATTGGTTTCATCTGCATTTGCCGGTATATTTTCAACAATGTAGCCCGACACCTTAATCGTCGTGTTGTTTACCCAATCGGCCGGCAGTTTATCAATAAAGGATTTTGCGACAAGCCTGCTGTTAAAATCAAATACAAGGTAATCCTCCTTTGAGGAATAGGAGTTGAATGCTTTCCCCGGTACGTATAAAACCACGCCCAGTCCGCTTGCATAGCAGGTATCCATTAAATTGCAGTCTCTGGTATGTTTCAGCGGATTTACACCGAGGCAGTCTCCGTCAATGAGCCACCCGGTCCAGGTCTCTATTTTATTGGCACTTCGGTTGTCTTTGCCACCTGGCGTCAACTTATTTTCAAGCCATTTCGTCACTGGTTCTTTACTTTCATCTACCGTTCCAACGCTATCGTCACTTTTTTCCGGTACTGATGCCGTCGATGGTGTCTTTGGCGTCAATGGTGCTGTTGTTGCTGTTGCTGTTGCTGTTGCTG
>JAEWQC010000001.1 GCA_023399355.1 Bacillota bacterium
GCCGGAAAGGCGGCGTAGTATGGCAGGCAGCGATTTCGACAGGCAGTTTGCCAGGCTGTGCGTGAAGTACGGGGGGTTCCTCCGGTACTTCCGCACGACATTGTTCATTGTCTATTTGTTAAGGGGCAGGCTGTAGTCTGCTTACGATACGGGAAAATTGAAAACCGCCGTGACCTGCAAGTGTTAAGGCCACTTACAGGCTCATGCAGGTAGTATCAGTACCCACAAGCGCAGCGATTGCTGCCACAGCGGTATATTGATTATACCCCATGCATCCATATTTTTCAAATCCTGCATGGCGCTTTTCGGTTTTCCTCTCAAAAAAGAGAGGAGATATTTCTATGAGTTCAAGGATTCTTACCATTTCAGGGCTGTATGCAAGCCCGTCCAGCACAAAACCCGTTCCCGCCGTCAGGATACAAGGGCAATGGCTGAAGGAGCTTGGCTTCGGCATCGGGGACAAGGTGGAGATTTACGAAGGCAAGGAGGAAATCACCATCCGGCTGGCAAGAGGCACGATCAGAGCTTGACTTAAGGGCTGGGGCTGACCGGCTGTCATACTCGCTGCGGGCCTTTCACAAGAAGTGCCAACGCTTTGGGTATCTTGCCGCAGTTCCCCTGCCTTGGAGTATTTACAGGTGCCGCCTGTTGTCAGACGGCTGCTTTAAACGCTTCAAACCCCTTTCTGAGCTTCATACTGGCTGCGGGGCTTCATGCCTAACGCTTTATTAGGGATGCTTTCAAAGGTTTTGAACCTTGAAAATATTTGAATATGGGAGGTCATTATCATGCTGCACCCGAAAATGAGACATGTCTATGTCGGCCTGGACATCCACCGCCAGACTCATACGGCGGTGATTATCAACTGCTTCGGTGAGAAGCTGGGCGAGATCACCTTCAACAACAAGCCCGCAGACTTCGGCAGGCTCCTGAAAGAGGTCAATTCACACATCGGAGCAGGTATTACCCCTTTGTTCGGCCTTGAGGATGTCCAGTCCTCCGGCAGGTCACTGGCTGTCTTTCTGCTGAGCAAGAACAAGGCTGTAAAGTATGTCAATCCGTCGCTGACCTACTCCGAAAGGCACAACCAGACCATACTCCACAAGACCGACTCGCATGATGCTTTATGTGTCGCCCGTGTATTGCTGAACCGGATGGAGGAGCTTCCGGACGCTGATCCCAAGGACACCTTCTGGATGCTGTCTCAGCTTGTGTCAAGGCGTACCGCAATGGTGAAGGCGTCTGTAGCCTTAAAAAACCAGATTCATGCCTACATCATCCACCATTATCCGAGCTACAGGAAGTTTTTTTACGTCTTCGATTGCAAGACAGCCCTTGAGTTCTGGGAGAAATACCCTTCACCCATTAAGCTCAAAGGCACTGATGTAAAGGCTCTGGGGGAATTTCTCAAACTGAATAGTCACGGCTTCCTGAATGAGGATAGGGCTGTTGAGATACTGGAATATGTGGAGAAGGACGGCGGCACGACAAACGAATACCAGGATACAAGAGATTTTCTGATATCCTCCGCAGTACGCCAGCTTAAGGCCAACAATGCTGAAATTGCAGGGGTGGAAAAGCAGATCAAAGGCCTGCTGCCGCTATTCGACTACAAGCTGGAGACTATGAAGGGCATCGACAGCACCACCGCCGCCATTCTTATCGCTGAAATCGGGGATATCAACCGGTTTTCCAGTGCGGACAAGCTTGCCAAGTATGCGGGTATCAGCCCTGTATCGTATTCCTCCGGCAAGACCGATAAGTTGCTGTGTAACGTACTTGGAGACCGCAAGCTGAACCGGGTATTCTTCACCCTTGCCGTCACGGTCGTCAACTGTGCCGGAGACAGTGGAAAGCCTGTCAACGAGATATTCCACAGGTACTACAAAAAGAAGATATCTGAGGGTAAGACAAAAAAGCAGGCTCTGAAATGCGTCATGCGCCGCCTTGTCAATATCATCTACGGCATGATGAAGAACAAGACGGAGTACAGGGAACCGGATATTCCCAAATGTGACAATGGATGATATACTGGAATGGATGGCGGGAGGCCTGTCCTCCTGCCTGATCCTTGACAATACCGGCACTGGAAAGGTGCTGATTTATATGGCTGATTAGCAATGCTATTAAGGAGTATGACAGCGAGACAGGGCTGTACTACTTGAATGCCAGGTATTATGATTCCAAGATAGCGAGATTCTTAAGTGAGGACACCTACACTGGCAACCCGAATGACCCATTGAGTTTGAATCTTTACACATACTGTTTCAATAATCCTATTAAATATGACGACCCAACTGGTCATTTTGTATCAGATTGGGATAGGCTGCATTTAACGCCAGATGAAATAGATCAGCTTAATAACATAACTCATCAATGGGAAGCTGCAAATGCCGCTGGTAATACTAGTGGGAAAAATAGTACTATATACTGGCATGATCAAGCTGAATCATTAAGGGATACATACAGAACAGCGAATGAGCATGGAACTGGAGATGGACATACTGTAATGGATGTGCCTGCCCCAGGTGTTCCATCAGAATATCATGTTACTACAACACGAGCGGCTCCTTTAGATGGTCAGAATAGTAAGAAAGAATGCGACAAAGTAAAACCTTCTCAGAGTACGGATAAACCTGAAATTAAATCGAACCTAGTAAAGGATAATAGTTTTTATAATATGGGCTATGAGGATCCAAGCCAAGATTATTGGAGTTCATTAGCGGATAGAGTTATTCGTAACTTTGGAATACCCGGGATAAACAGCTATCTGGCATCCAAGGGGAAATCCGTTTCAGGAAGAGAACTTACTGAGGAAGAGATAAAATGGTATCTTGAAAAAGATAAAGAATTTTTGAAAGAAACAATACTATTATTGGCATTGGGTGGGGGAAAGGGCTTAAAAGGCGAAAAAGTTGAAGTGCCTTCTATCAAGGGAACGCCTAAGTCTGCTGTATCAATGTCAATTGATATGGTAGGTGAGGATGCTAACTTCGCGGCAGCTGCTAATAGAATAAAACCGATGCAAGGATATACTGATGTTGTTGTTCATGGTGATGCGAATAGTTTTTACGTGCTTAACAAAGGTAAATGGGTACAAATTGACCAACGCTCGATGTCAACATACTTAAAAAGCAATGGGTATACTGGAGGACCAATAAGATTAGTATCATGTGAAACCGGTGCACTACCAAATGGAATAGCACAAAATCTTTCAAACAAATTGGGTGCTGAGGTAATAGCTCCATCAGATACAGTATGGATACAACCCAATGGTTCTTTAACAATTGGAAAAACTGGAAGTGTTAATACTGGGACATGGAATACCTTCACCCCAGGTAAGTAAACTTTAATGTGGAGGACTGAATATGAAGTTAAAAAAATATGGATTTTTCAAAGAATTACGTCACGGAGATGAAAACGGAATTAGTTTGAAAGATTTAGTCAATAAAAATGCAAGTATGAATGAAGAAAAGCAAGTTAATTACTTAAAAAAAGGTACTGTATTCATTGCATGCGCTGGAATTGTAAAAGATGTATTGAATGAAAAGGATGGAATTATAGGAAGTCCACACATTCTTACGGATGGAGTATGGGCATGGCCAGCTGATTTAATATACTATGTTGAAAAATACCATATAAAAATACCAGATGATTTTGCCAAGCATATGATGGATAATAACTGGATGCCACCTAGTGAGGGAAATATAAATCTTGAAGAACTTGAACTATAATTTTGCAGGTCACACAGTTTCGGCTGATGTGGCCTTTCTTTATTTTTCGAACAGGTCAATATATCCAACTCTGGCTGTGACTCCGTTTTGGGCTTCCTTTTCTGCGGTAAGTTCAGTTAATCCTTGAATTTGCGCATAAATAGGCTGGTAAAAATATACAGACACCTAAACAGCACCCGCGAAATAGCTTAAAATGGGGGTTTCTTGGTAGTCTCGACCACCTATCCGACACACTATGTATTATTCCGACCACCCATTCCAAATGCCACAGCCCGCATTGCGGGCTGATGTAATCCGAGAGGGGGCGCACCGCGACCACCCCTCTTTAACCAGCATCATTTTCATTACCATGGTTCATGCGGAATTTAGAGCCATTTTGGCTATATCTTCCTGCATACCCCGATTTGTAAAATTTGGCTTTGTCACAATCGAAATTGCCATTATACAGGAATATGGTGCAGAGAAGAACAGTTTAGCATTTTTCAAATGGAGGCTTCATTTTAAAGAGAAAGAGATTTTTTCTAAAAGGGCTGCCAAATTCGGTTTCATTTTTGCCAAAGGATCAAACACCTTATGGCGGTTAACAAAATGCGACACAGCCGCACACGGTGGCCTACAGTGCTAAGCATTTAAGTGCTGGATAACGGGTGTATATGAAAATGTAACGTGCAGCTTCTGTAGACTGTCGGTAACGAACATTTTAATCGGCTTGTACCCCATGGTTCATGGTGAACCATATCTTGACCGATATTTTTATCCATGCTAAAATGGGCGCAACCGGGGGTTTAAGGGGGGGAATCTCCTTCACTAATTCAACAAAGCGCATAATAAAAAATAAATTCAGGCAGAGAAGATGAAAACTAAAATGTTTTTTCTTCTCTGTTTTTCTTTCTGATTTTTCTTGCAGGCATTCCAATAATCTACTTGCAATCCCTCTGCACCAGAGTTAACATCACACACAACAACTGAGCCAAGGCTCGTGATGCCTGAAATCACGTAATTTGTCACACTATGAATGGATAGGTTGGCGTTCCCTTGCGAGGCCGAAAGGCTAACGCTCTTAAATTGAGGTTGCCGGTGTGAGTGGTGGAGACAGTTGAAAAGGAGAGGATAAGGATTTACCAAAAAAGAAATACCTGCTTTATTGGAATCGACATGCATAAAGACACGCATTGTGCTGTGGTTATTGACTGTTGGATGAATAAGCTCGGAGAGGTCAGCTTTGAAAACAGACCTTCCAAATTTCCTGCATTCGTTGAGGCTGTATGGAGAATATGCGGTACGAAAGAATTTGTATTCGGCCTTGAGGATACTAGAGGCTTTGGCAGGAATCTTGCCGCCTATCTGGTCGGCAGGAGGTTTGAGGTAAAGCACGTAAATCCGGCATATACCAGTGCCGTAAGGCTTGCAAACCCCATCATTCACAAGGATGACTCCTATGATGCCTATTGTGTAGCCAGGGTACTCCGGGATATGGTAGACATCCTGCAGGATGCCAGGCATGAGGATATTTTCTGGACTATGCGGCAGATTGTGAAAAGAAGGGATTTAATTGTAAAAAGCAATGTCATGAACAAGAACCAGCTGCACAGCCAGCTTTCTTACAGTTACCCATCCTACAGAAAATTCTTTGCCTTGATTGATGCCAAGAGTGCCATGTGCTTCTGGGAGAATTATCCTTCACCGGAGCATGTGAAAGCAACAACTCCAGAAAAGATATATGAAACCATAAAGCCAGTCCATCAGGCGTTGAAGCTACAGCGCATCCATGAGATTCTTGCCATGATTGAAAAAGACGGAGACACAAAGAAGGACTATCAGCAAGAAAGGGATTTTATTGTCAGAAACATCGTGAAGGAAATCAGGCACAACAAGGAACTGATTGCCGAAATTGATGATGAACTGCGGAAGCTGCTGCCTTTAACGGGCTATAAGCTGCATACAATGCCTGGCATTGACCTTGCAACCGAAGCACAATTAATATCTGAAATCGGGGATGTTAACCGTTTCCCCGACTCCGACAAGCTTGCCCAATTCATGGGACTGGCTCCTGTGAAATTCAGCTCTGCCGGAAAGGGCAAAGACCAAAGGTGCAGGAATGGCAACAGGGCGTTGAATGCGATATTTCACTTTCTCGCAATACAGATGGTGGCAATTTCACCGTCAGGAAAACCAAGACACCCGGTATTCAGGGAGTACTTTGAACAGAAGGTAAAAGAAGGCAAAAACAAACCGCAGGCGCTTGTATGCGTGGCAAGGCGGCTTGTGAGGATTATCTACGGCATGATGAAGACCCAGACGGAATACAGGCCGTTTGAGAAGATTGACGGAAAGAATTGATTTTAAAATGAAAGTCAGAGTACTGGAAGGAATTTGAATTTTTTATTTGAGATAATGAAGCTGGAATAGTATAATAAATATGGTTCTTGTAGTGAGGGAACGAGTAATGCTATTGAGGGTGGAACAGGATTCTTATCAAAACCTGCTACAAGTAATGGTACGCTAAACATTGGTGCAGGCTCAAAGCCTATTTCGGGTGCTTACAATATTGATATCAATCCTTCAGCAACTGGTGTATACGCTGGGGATGCTACAAACTTAAGTGGGATTGTCACAGGAAGTCAGAACAGAATTGTTATTCAAAATCCATATAACTATAATGCACTAAATCCAGAAGTAAGCCGTGTCTTACAAAATGGTGGAACCATTGAAATATCAGGAGGTATGTCTAACAAATGGTTCAATAGCATTTACAAAATGAGCGAATCAGAATTAAACTCTTTGGGATATTCAACAGTATCAAGAGGTCAAGCTACTAGTGTCGGAACAGGTTTTACTACACAAGGAGAGGCAATCAAGAGCAATATTATGGAAATTGTACTTAAAAAAATAAAGTAGGTGAGATAATGAAATGTATAGTTGATTTAACTAAAGCTCATTTTGATAGAATTGATTTTACTGAAGCTAGAATTATAGATTTTTTTTGTAGACAAACTCTTCCAAGTGAATTTGATTTTACGGTTTGGGGAGCCACTCTTTTGTTAGGTTCTAATTGGAATCATGACAAGACTTTTCTGCTGGGCTATGAAGAAGATATGTATGTTTCGGGTACAGGAACTGTAAGAATGAAAGGAGTTGCTAGCGGTAATATTGAGGTATATGCCTATGATAACATTAAAGACGATCAAAATAGATCAATTTTAGCAAAAAATCAAGATGGTTCCGAACTGACTTATAAGAAACAGTGGGGGAAGCAAGAATATGATGATACATTTAAAGAATACTTATGGGAATGCGTTATTACTTGGCCATACGGATTTTGCAACTTAAAAATTAATTGCAATGGAAGTGTATCCTTTGATTTCGATGTAAAGGATTTAGTTACAGTAAAGGATTACTTAAAAAATCCAAAATTATATACGTTCCAGGAATGATAATCATTATAAGACAGTTGAGAAGAGTGTAGCAGCTTAACATACCGTGTGCCACCTACCCGACACACAACTGGTCAATTCGGCCACCTATATGAATGCTTTCAAACCGCCGGCACTGCCGGCGGTTGTGCTTTGGCACAGGTCGCTTGCGACCACGTGCTTTTAACCTGCATCATTTTAATTACCATGGTTCACTCTACAAATAGGGGTGACGAAGCACATTTTGGGTCTGAATTTTAAATGATAATATCCTTTCGCAGAAAGCCGCCAAATGCGGTTTCATTTTTGATCAAGGGGCAAACACCTTATGGTGGTTAACAAAACGCGACACAGCGGCACACGGTGGCTCAAGGCGTTAAGCATTTTGATGCCGGATAACGAGCGAATTTATGAAAATGTAAAATACAGCTTCTACAAATGCCGATGACGAACATTTACACTGGCTTGCACCCATGGTTCATGGTGAACCATATCTTGACTGGTATTTTTGCCCATGCTAAAATGGGGGCAACCGGGGGTTTAAGGGGGTAAACTTCCCTCACCACTTTCAACAAAGCACATTATAAAAATATATTCAAGCAGAGAAGGCAAAACGAAAATTTTTCTTCTCTGTTTTTGTTCTGATATTTCAATACTGAATTCCTCAGAATCTACTTGCAATCTTTCTGCACCAGAGTTAACATCACACACAACGTAAGAATGAACCAAGGCTCGTGATGCCTGAAATCACGTAATTTGTCACACTATGAATGGATAGGTTGGCGTTCCCTTGCGAGGTCGAGAGACTAACGCTCTTAAACTGAGGTTGCCGGTGTGAGTGGTGGAGACAGATGAAAAGGAGAGGATGAGGATTTATCAAAAAAGAAATACCTGCTTTATTGGAATCGACATGCATAAAGACACGCATTGCGCTGTGGTTATTGACTGTTGGATGAATAAACTCGAAGAGGTCAGCTTTGAAAACAGACCTTCCAAATTTCCTGCATTCGTTGAGGATGTAAGGAGAATATGCGGTACGAAAGAAATTGTATTCGGCCTTGAGGATACCAGAGGCTTTGGCAGGAATCTTGCCGCCTATCTGGACGGCAGGAGGTTTGAGGTAAAGCACGTA
>JAEWQC010000011.1 GCA_023399355.1 Bacillota bacterium
CTCACATCCAGATCCTTGATGATACGCACTACACCGGATGACTGAGTCGAGGCACCATAACTCGATACGGCAATCATATCCATGTCCACAGGAATCGTTATTGCCCGCATCAAATCCGCCAGAAAAATAAATCCGCCCTTCAAAACACCGACAAGAACAAGATCAGTGCCTTCGTAATCCTTTGAAATACGCTTGCCCAGCTGTGCCACCATCTCTTTAATCTGTTTGCTGCTGACAAGTACTTCCTCAATATCCCCCATCATCATGAAGTCCTCCGGTTGTATTCCATTTTAAGAACACTTTTAGTATTTTCAGTTACTTTAAATTTATCACTAATTTTATATCCAATTACCCAAATGGCCTCATTTTCAATACAAACTAGAGGAATCTCATCCCTATGTTCCCTCGGTATTTTTTTGTCAATGAAATATTCTTTCAGCTTTTTTGTGCCGTTTGACTTAAAAGGCTTGAAAATATCTCCATCCCGACGGTTCCTAATATTTATTCCCCTCTTTATGCAGTCATAATCAAAGAATTGTACGAGAGAATTATACCCTATCCTTCCATAGTTATCAATATGCCCGGCATTTTCCAGCGATATCTCCAGAGAGGCCTGCAATTCAGGTATATACGTGGTTCCCGGTATAATAAGAGTTGTAAAAAATCCGGAGGATTTTCTCTGTTCTGCTTTTTCCCTGGATCCGGAAGAATTATTTTCAATATACATTTCCAGTCTGCCATAGGTGACATAGGCTCTCAAGCCATGAGGCAACTCTGTCCTGGTCCCCGTTTTTCCGCCTGCAATAAGACTTTTCAAGGAATTGTAATGGACACTTCCCATACCGGTGCTGCTTCCTTCTATGACGCAAACCGCCATTCTGAGCACCCTGTTGAGAATAGCAGGGTGAAGACCGATTAATCCATCAAGCTTAAAACGCACGCGCTTGTCCACCCCCGTATCTGCTATAACCGGACCGTCATTCCTGCTGTCCAGGCATGTTTGATAAGCCGTCTCTGCGCATTGATCGAGGTAGCTGTTATCTTCAGTTGCGTGTATGGACAATCTGTAGAGACTTTCGACCACATCAGTCCCGAAGTTTTTATCAATAGAGGGAAGCAGGTCCAGCCTCACCCTGTTCCTGGCAAAATCGCTCTTGAGGTTGGAACTGTCAATTCGGGGTGACAACCCTGAAGCCTTGCAGTACTGTTCTATATCTCCCCTGCTGATATTCAGGAGCGGCCTTATAACAGCTCCACGCCTGTAATCCATGCCGGCGAGTCCGGCCATCCCGCTTCCCCTGATCAGATGCATCATGACCGTTTCGGCCTGGTCGCTGCGGTTGTGCGCCACGGCTATTCTGACCGCCCCCACGCTTTGTGCGTATGCTTCAAACTCATGATATCGGGCTTCCCTGCCGGCTTCTTCAATCGACATTCCGAGCTTCTCAGCCATTTCTGCAATATCAGTGCGTACAATAAAAAGCGGTATAGCCAACCCTTCACACAATGTTGCGGTATATTCCTCGTCTGCCTGTGCTTCCTCCGCCCTGAGCATATGGTTGACATGGACTGCATGAAGCTTTATTCCAAGTGTTTCCGAAAGAGCATGGAGCACATGGATAAGGCAAACCGAATCGGGCCCTCCGGACACACCAACAACCACCGCATCGCCTTGTTCCATGAGGTGGTTGGTTTGAATTGTGCCAAATACTCTTTGCTGAAACTCCCTGCTATAATTACTTGCTATATTCATCCCTCTTTAAATTTGCGAATTTCGTATATTCGCCGAACCATCTGAGTTCGACAGTACCTGTAGAGCCATTTCTATGTTTTGCGATGATAACTTCCGCAATATTTTTCCTTTCCGTTTCAGGGTTGTAATAATCATCCCTGTACAAGAACATGACGATGTCCGCATCCTGTTCGATTGCACCCGACTCTCTTAGATCGCTGAGCATCGGCCTGTGGTCCGTTCTGGACTCCGGTCCGCGGCTAAGCTGGGACATAGTCACTACAGGGACGTTGAGTTCCTTTGCCAATATTTTTAACGAACGGGAGATCTCTGATACCTCCTGCTGCCTGTTTTCTATTTTCCCCCTGCCCTGCATCAGCTGCAGGTAATCGATCACAACAAGTCCAAGATTTTTTTCAAGCTTGAGCCTCCGGCACTTTGCCCTGATGTCCATGACAGATATACCCGGTGTATCATCTATATAAATTGGCGCATCGGATAGCGGTGCCAACGCTTGTGCAATCTTCTTCCAATCATCGTCCTCCAGCTTCCCGGTCCTCATTTTTTGACTATCCACCATCACTTCACTGCAAAGCATTCTGTTTACCAATTGATCCTTGGACATTTCAAGGTTGAATATCGCTACAGGCACATGTCTCTGAACGGCAGCATATTGTGCGATATTAAGCGCCATAGCTGTTTTGCCCATACCGGGTCTTGCAGCAATAAGAACAAGATCCGAATTCTGCAGACCTGCCGTTTTAAAGTCCAGATCGTTGAAGCCTGTTGGTATTCCTGTAATAAAGCCCTTGCTGTTATAAAGCTCTTCCAGACGGCTGAAGGTTTCAAGGAGTACATCCTTTATGTGTGTAAAGCCCTGTGTACTTCTCTTTTGAAGGATGTCAAAAATACTCTTTTCAGCCCTGTCCAGCACGAATGCCGCTTCCTCGGAGGCTTCATAGCTCATGCCCGAAATGTCTGCAGCAGCCTTTATCAGCCTTCTGAGCAGTGCTTTCTCTTCCACTATTTTAGCATAATGTTTGGCATTGGCAGTGGTAGGTACGGCTCCGGTTATGCTGGCAAGATAGTCGAGACCCCCGATACCGTCAAGCGTCCCCCGGAGCTGTAATTGTTCGGAAACCGTGATGATATCGACTGGTCCCGCTTTTTCGGTAATGTCGACGATTGCTTCGCATATTTCCCTATGGTCGTCCCTGTAAAAATCTTCACTCTTAATCAACTCTGTAACTGTCGGAATTACATCCGCGTCCAGCAGCATACAACCAAGAACAGCCTGTTCTGCCTCTATATTGTGAGGAGGTATTCTCCCGATGGCATTGATATCCACGATTTAGGCTCCCTCCGGCGGTTTACTCATGAACTGTCTTTACTGTCAGCTTTGAACTGACTTCCGGATAGAGCTTGACCTCTACCTCAATTGTCCCTAATGATTTGATTGTGTCCGGAAGAACGATCTTCTTCTTATCTATATCAAGATTAAAGTCGGCCTTCAGTCTGTCCGATATATCCTTGCTTGTGATGGAACCGAATAATTTCCCATTTTCACCTGCTTTGGACTTGATCACCACGGTTGTTTCCCTCACCTTTGCGGCAAGCTCGCGTGCTTGTGTAAGTTCACGGTCTTTCTTGGATTTCTCTGCTTCCTTCTTTGTATTCATTACATTTATATTGCTTGCGCTTGCTTCAGCTGCAAGTCCTCTTGGGAAAAGAAAGTTCCTGGCATAACCGTCACTGACGTTCACCATATCCTCCTTTTTGCCCAATCCTTTTACATCCTGTTTCAAAATTACTTTCATGCTGACCTCCTCAAACCGGCTTGTTCAATTCATTTACATATCCCATTATAGCATATTTTAATTTGTCTTTCGCCTCTTCCAGTGCAATCCCTGTAAGCTGCGCTCCGGCAACTGTCAAATGCCCGCCTCCGCCGAGTTTCTCCAATATCATCTGCACATTGATGTCCCCGAGCGACCTGCCGCTGATCCATATCTCATTACTCACATTGCACAACACAAATGCCGCATTGATGCCTGAAAGATTCAACAGCTCGTCCGCCGCCTTTGCTGCAATCAGTTGTGCATTTTTCGTACCGGGAGGACAGATGGATATCGCGATTTCACTGTTTATGATTTCTGCAGACTTCACAACACTGGAGATATTGGTGTACGTTGTAAGGTCGTTCTGGAACAGCTGCTTTACCGCTACAGTATCCACGCCCTGCCGTTTCAGATACGATGCGGCTTCAAATGTCCTCACACCGGTCTTGAACGTAAAATTCTTCGTATCCACGACAATACCCGCGTATAGCGCCTCTGCTTCAACTGGCTTAAGCTTAATCTTCTCATCGACATACTGCAAAATCTCGGTCACAAGCTCGCTGGTGGAGGAAGCATAGGTCTCCTGATAGGTAAGCACAGTGTCCTGAACATATTCCGCACCTCTCCTGTGATGATCAATCACCACCACCTGACCTGCCATTCCGATCAATTCCGGTATTTCAGTGAAGCTTGGCCTGTGCGTATCGACGATAATCAGCAATGTCTTACTGTTGAACATGTCCAATACTTCGTTCCTGCTTATGAACAAGTCCTCATATTCCTGAGTTTTCTGAATTTTTACTACAAGGCTTTCTATTGTTGGATTTATTTTGTTCAATACAATATATGCATCCCGGCCTCTGCTCTTCACAACCCTGTAAAGGCCGAGCGAAGCTCCGAGTGAATCGATGTCGGCGTTTTCATGCCCCATGATGAAAATGGCGGCGGACTGGTCGATCAACTCGCGGAGTGCACAGGCGATGACTCTGGCTTTCACCTTTGTCCTTTTTTCAAGCTCCCTTGTTTTTCCTCCAAAGAAACTGAAGCTATCGGCATTTTTTATAACAACCTGATCGCCTCCACGGCCCAAAGCAATATCAATTGCAGCAGATGCCGAATGCAAGTTCTCAAGCGGGGTTTTCCCGTTAAGCCCAAATCCAAGGCTCAAGGTAACCGGAATCTTATTACCGATGTTTATATCCTTAACATTGTCAAGTATTTCAAATCTTTTCTCTTCCAGTTCCTTCAGATATTTCTGTTCGAAAAGAAAGGTATACTTGTCCCTGTCAAATTTCTTTATGATCCCATTGGTAAAAGACATCCACTGGTTGACCCTCTTATCGATCTCCGCCAGCATCTGCGGTCTGCTTGTATCTTCCATGCTCTGCATCAGATCATCATAATTATCAATGACAATAACACCTGCCATGATCTTTTCATCCGCATACATTTTTTTCAGGCCAACCAGTTCAGTGTTGTCGATGAAATACAGGATCAGGATATATTCACTGCTATCCTGCTTTTTTTCGTGCCTTGCAAAGTTGCAAAGCACTTTGTAATTCATTCCGTTCAGTTCCATCTGTTTAGTTATGCCTGTCGGATTGTCCTGAAGGCTTTCAGGCTTAATTTCACTTACAAGCGTTTTGACAGCCTTTTCAAGAGCTTCTTCCTCTTCTGCAATTTTCCTGAATGAAGAATTGTACCAGACAATTGAACCATCCACTTCTGAAACAACAAGGGGCATGGGAAAATTCAGCAGCGTATCCTTTGTTGTTGCATCCATATTGAAGTTGAGATTTTCGATGTAACTGGCTATCTCAATCTTTCTCTTGTAATTTGAGCTGAAATTATAATAGGTAAGAAAGGCAAGCAAAAGAAAGCCGGGAACGGCAATGTGCCAATCCAGGACCCCAATCACAATCACCAGCAGCAATATTATCCAGAGATAAAAACTAGCGCGTGGAATAAATAAACCAAGAAATTTTTTACTGTCCATATCTCTGAAGAGAATCTACCCCTTCATTTCTCCTTTCTTCTGAAACTGCCCAAATGCCTTGATAACTCCGACAAGTCACCGTAGTACCTTTCAACATCATGGTTTTCGACCAGTCCCAGTTTCACCTTGCTCAGAATTTTAAGTTCAATGGCATTGTAACTTATGCCAAGTCGTTTCCCCAAAAGGTAGCTTATCAGTATGATGTTCGATAGAATATCAGAGACAGCTTCATACATTTCCTCTCTTACACCTTTTGCCAATACCCTGAACAAATTCGCCAAATCTGTCAATAGCTCACTTTTCAGCCATTCTATCAATTTTATATTCCTGGTTATATCTATTTCTTTTTCCGGCAATGCCATTTCATCCACCTCTATCGCTTCAGCATCAAAAGGGGACGGTTCTACAAAGCAGAAACTAGATACCCAGATGCTAGATACTAGATGCTAGAGAACAGATACCAGAGAACAGACGTAGACACTGCTTCAAAAAAACTCAAGTCTGATTTCTGACTTCCGGTCTCTGACATAAACTCTTCCAGTGTGTCCCCCACCCATCATACCATAATATGGATAATTAAACATTGCATTTCCCAGGTTAATTTACCTCAAAATCCTGCTCACTTGAAATAGGATAGGATCCGAGGAATTTAAAAAACGACGTTTTACGTTTTACCATAGTCAGTGCATCCTTTAGGTCCTGATCATCCCTATGACCAAAGAGATCAATAAAAAATATGTACTTTCCAAGCTTGTTCTTTGCGGGTCTGGATTCGATTCTGCTGAGATTGATATTCCAGAGGTTGAAAATATCCAGGATCCTGTATAGACTGCCTGGTTCATCCTCCGTTGAAAACGCGACCGAAGTCTTGTCCGACCCGGTTCTTTCCGCATCCCTGCTCCCGATGATGACGAACCTCGTATGATTATTACTATTATCCTGGATATCACTTTTAATGATATCCAGGTTATATGCCTCTGTCGCCGCTATTGAACCTATTGCTGCACAATCACCGTTTCCGTTTGCTACTTCAATTGCTGCGGCAGCGGTACTGTATACAGCCCTGATTTCCGCATCCGGCATCTGCCCCGTTAGAAACTTCCTGCATTGGCCAAGAGGCTGTGGATGCGACATGATATATCTGATAGATGCGATATCGGTTCCCTTCTTTACAAGTAAATGCTCCCTTATCGGCAGAATCAATTCCGCTTTTATCAACAGGTCGACTTCCAGTGCTATCATGTCAAGGGTCGCATTTATTGCGCCTTCAATGGAATTCTCCATTGGTACGATCGCCTCATCTATTGAGCCATCCTGTACAGCCAGAAGAATTTCCGGTATGGATGGAAAGTCCACAGCATCATGTGGAATTTTCCCGATATATTTTTTCAAAGCCTCATGTGAAAAGGTCCCTTTCGGACCAAGATAACCTATCTTAAGCATTAATCCCTCATTCTGAATGTCGGTACCTTGTAGGTAACCCGGTTGGATTTGCACCCGCTGGCACATATACATCATAACACTAAATTCCCAATTTTCCAACAGCAATGTACAACGCTCCTTGCATATATGGAAATATCATCAGCAGAACACTGTTGAAAATAATTTTTAAATCATCCGTTTTATATTTTTTTATCCGGGTAACTATATATTACAACCCGGGGTTGATAAAATAATTACCACGAAAGGGATGAGTCCAAAGGAAATCTTTTAGGAACTCGGAACCAAGGTAAGGAAAGCAAGAGGAAAGTTAATTGAACCAGATTCAAGGTAATGACTGCTCTGGGAGAGCAGGGTAGCGACCGGATTAATGAGTTGGACATCCGGTCGTTTTACTGTCCGGAAATGTTTTATGGATAAATTAATAAAGGACCGGAATTATCCGATCCTTTATCTATTTCAACTACTCTGCAGTATACGGGAGCAATGCAACGACTCTGGCCCTCTTGATCGCCATTGTCAGCTGACGCTGATGCTTGGCGCAATTGCCGGAGATTCTTCTGGGAAGTATTTTGCCCCTTTCGGAAACATACTTCCTTATCTTTGAAACTTCCTTATAATCTATATCAGTGACCTTATCGACACAGAAAGAGCAAACTTTTTTCTTAGCCCTTCTCATCCTCATGCCGCCTTTGCCTTCGCCCTTGTCGTATGAGTCCCTGTTACCGCCGCCACCTTTATTGTCTCTTCTTCCACCTGGCATTCTAAAACGCCTCCTTTCCATAATTTAATGATACCGGATGCATGGGCAGGCAGTTGATATAATCAGCGACCGGCCCCAAATCTTTTTTATTGTATATAGGTTCTCAAAATGGAAGTTCATCATCCTCATCCATTGGGTAAAAACCGCCGCCGTCCGGCTGTCCTCCGCCTGAAGACGAAGCAGATCCGGAAGCTCCGGAAGCTCCCGACGGTCTATATGAAGACGCTCCACCTTCACTCTTGCGGCTTTCGGCAAAGTGGCATTCCTCTGCAACCACATCGGTTGCATAATGCTTTTTACCTTCATTATCATCCCATGTTCTGTTTTGAAGTCTGCCAACAATGACTACCTTTAGACCTTTAGTGAAATATTTCCCGCAAAATTCCGCCTGTTTTTCCCATGCTGTTACATTGAAAAAATCCGCCTGTTTTTCTTCGCCGGGCTTGGAAAAACGTCTGTCCACGGCAAGAGAGAAACTGCAGAGAGCAGTATTGTTCGCACTGGTATATCTCAACTCAGGGTCCTTTGTAAGTCTGCCCATTAAAATAACCTTATTCATACAATCACCTTATTTTTCTTTCTTGATAATCATATACTTGATTATTCCATCTGTAATCTTATAAATTCTTTCAAGTTCATGTGGGAATTCGGATTCTGCACTGAAATTCGCAAGTACATAATAACCTTCGCTCTTATCGGCAATAATATAGGCAAGCTTCCTCTTTCCCCATTCATCAATACTCTCGAGCTGGGCTGAAGTTTCTAACAATGTCTTGAATTTTTCAACAAGAGCCTTGATATTTTCTTCTCCAACGTCGGGATTGATGATGAATATGGATTCATACTTATTCATCATTCGACTTTCACCTCCTTCTGGACTAAACGGCCCTGTAACTTGAGTACAGGGCAAGGATTCCGAAGAGTAATTTTATCACAACATTATAAAATGTGCAAGTATATGCGAATTTATTACACAAGCTTTTATGGCACAAGCTATTGGCACAAGCAGTTTTCGAAAGCACAACCCTGACGTCTTTTTATCCCGCCTGTCACCCTGAAGTCATCTGTTTGAAAGTTATGTAATTTCTGTTTTCAAAAAAATATTAAATTAATTTGTTGATTATTAAAAGTAAAAAAGCTATGGCAGCCATGAGCAGACAATTGATCAAAACATTGACCGGAATGTTGAAACGGAACAGTTTCAATCTGGATTTACGATGTTTCCTGCTTGATACAGCCAATCCGTTTTCCTTTATATACTGATTAATAATGCTTTCCGCTTCCTTTAAAATAAAATCATTCCCTGTATTGGACCTGCTCTTTAATAATTTTTCATCCTTTTCAGTCCTCTTGGAATCAGGATCGCTTTTTAAAATGAGGATAGCCTCCTCAATAAGATTTGAGGAAATGTTCTTTATTACAACTATTTTCTTCGTATCACCGGCAACCATAACGCAACCCTCCGCAATTATTGATAATGTAAAAACATTAGGATCAACAGGTTTTTTGCACTTATCTTGCCTGTCGCTCCTTAGATGCAAAAATCAATTCCTATTTTGCAGCTATTATAGATACTGCATAGTTTGCGGAAAACAACCGGTTTTATACAGAATTTACATGCGGTTTATATCATTTGGCTTTTCCCATACTTTCGCGACCATCACGGTTAGATCATCACAAGGCTTGTTATCACAGCATAGATTTGCCTCAGAAAGGATACTGTCGGCAACCTGCTGCGGATTGAGGCTTTCCAATTCCTGCAACAGTTTCATCAAACGTCTCTCCCCCGGTTCATCTCCTGTCAGACTGTCTATCACCCCATCTGTCACCATAATCACCATATCACTTCCCTCAACCTTTCTATGTGCAAGTTCTGCATCAATTCCGGGCAATATCCCCGCAGGCAGTGATGCAGATTTGATAATGTCGACCTTTCCCGGTTTTTTTATATAGGTAGGTGCAGCACCGATTTTAATGAATTCCACTTCACCGCTAAATAGATCAATAGTAGATAAGTCTATCGTACAAGAAGATTCTTCTTCTGATTTGAGAACAAGTACGGAATTAATGAGGTTTACTGCCATATCTTTGTCAAACCCTGATTCAAGCAGACTCTCCAGCATGTTGACAGCAGTCTTGCTTTGGGCTGCCGCTCCATATCCGGTTCCCATTCCATCGCTTAATGCCAGTATATATTTCCCGTTCCCGCTGTTCATGAACGTAAAACTGTCTCCGGAAATATTGCTTCCGTACTTTGGCAGTCTTGCAATGCCCGTGGTGAGTTTCAGATTCTCCGCCTCCACATATCTCAGGCTGCATCCGCCATCCCTGCCGCATATGCATTCCGCACTCCCGCGTACCATTCTTCTGCCAATGGCCTCTGTTACCACCCTGTCTATGATACTGACACAACTCCTTGCACCTCCGCATGAATGATGCAGAATACTGATTTCATACTTACCCCAGGAATTCTTATATACAATAGTCTCATTGACCTTTAGCCCCGCATTGTGCAATGAAGCCGCTATTTCATCCTCAAGCGGGCTCAGATAACTGACTTCCTTATCAATCTCCTCCGCAAGCCCCGCTATCACTTTTGACATGCCTTCAAACTGTCTGCCAATAACATCACAGCTCTCGTTCAGCTTGCCCTTCCAGACGACCCCGACCCTGAACAGTTCATACATATTGTTTACCGCATTTACAAAATCATTAATCCTCGCGCATTTATCGAAAAAGTGACGGGGAATATCCCTCTCCTCCACTCTTCCTTTGGATTCGAGGCATTCAACGATCTTGAACATTACCTGGTAGGTGTCGTAAAAATTCCTTTCCCAACAGTGCATACAGAGGCTGCAGTCCCTGCATATCCTATCGGCTACCCTGTCAAACAGCACATTTATGTCTTGCCTCTCTGCCGGCATTTTTGTCTCCGATATTTCTTCAAAAGTCTTTGACAGATCGCTAAATGCCTTTGAGAATTTCTCCAGTTTATCTACCGTTAGATCTCTGATTCTACCGGAATATCCGCTCTTGTCAGCCGTTAAAGACATGTCTCTTTTAAATGGACCCGCTATCAGATTGATCAGTTTGTTTGGTGTAAGAAAGAACAGAACAACTGCAGCAAGTATTTCTCTGAGGTACAGTGTTGATTCAGCTGAACCGTTCAAATATGCAGCAAGAATCATATTTCCCATAACAAAGCCCAGTGCAGATCCTGTCCTGCCAATGCTGCCCAAGATACCTGCAAGCATTCCGCATAATGCATATGCACCGGTTATTGCAGGTGTTGTCTCCTTTGTAATGCTTGTGATAAGGCCTATTGCGACTCCTGCAGCTGCTCCGACACCTGCACCGCACTTGAAGCTGAAAATGAGCAGCAAAACAACACAAAGAATATTCCTTATAGAAAATCCAAACACCTGGAGAGTACCAATACCGGATAATACAAGTGCTGCCGTTATGGCAATGCTGATTGCTTCCTCTCCTGCAAACAACGCCCTTTTAACAGTACCGGAAATAACAGGTATGGAAAACCCGAATATAAAATATAGAACAAAAGAAATAAATGAACTAAAGACCGCTTTCATCAAATCATATGCCAAAAATCCCTGCATGGCTGCAAGCAGTAACTGGGGAAGCAGCATTGATACAAAAAGCAGGCATGCAGCTTTGATATTCAGCTTTGGAGCCTTCTCCTTAAGCGGGATGCAAAGTACGCTGAACAGCAGCATACCTGCTGCATTGATGTATACCAGTTCCAGTGAGCCCTGAAAAGCAGCGCCGATCAGTACGGCAACTGCTATGAGTAGTCTGTTTCCCGCCACCCCGGAAGCCGCCGCAAAAAAGGCGGCCCCCAAAGGTAAAGCACCATTGGCAATATTGCTGCTCCCAAGTAAAAATGAACAGATTAATGGCAGGAAGCTGCTTCGGTGCAGGAATATTTTCCTCAGGAAATCAGCGGAAAGACCGCTCTTACTCATTTGTACGGCAATAGTTTTCATCTTCGGTAACCCCCTTGTACACATCGATTATAGCGGAGGTACCAGATATAATTTGTCACTTTGTGCGGAGTTCAAATGAAATGTTTTGACATGGATTTTCAAGAAACGCCTAACTCAAATTCAACCTCACATTCGATGAAGTTCCGATGAAATAAATTTATGTAGTATCCTGCAATATACCGTCACATTGTTTTTTAAAACATTCGTTTCGACATGGTTGAATATTGAACATTTGTTTTATATTGCACATTTGTTGAAATAGTTGCATTTTACTTCATGGTTTTTATATGTGTAATAGATTAATTATTTGCATTTCAAATGATAGTTTACGTATGTGCAGCAGTCTTGCAGAGCTTCAAAGAACGGAAATTTCTTGCTTTATATTTAAAAGCATTAATCTCAATTTTTTATGTAGTTCAAAAGAGGTTCGCCACTTTCCACCGCCGGAAAGTGGCCAAAGGGCGCCACTCAGCGGCGTGGGGCCTGTCAGGGTACTATGAAAAAGTTTTACAATGTACCAAACGATTCAAGGGCATCCTTAAGCGGCAAAAAGCACACCGCTTAAGGCTACCCTTGAATCGGGTACATTTGTAATAATTTTTCAAACACTTAAAAGCGACGTTGAAGCAGTCCAGGCGCAAAAACCTGTGTGTCAATGTACCTGTCCCCTCGGCATTTAATTATGATTGGCCAAAAGTTGAAAAAATAAACCGTTATGTTTAATATAATTTATCAACTGTCCATTTTACAGCGTATTTATTATTTAGCAGAGTATGAAAGTGGACCGAGACAGAGAACCGTCCCCTACCTTGCGGGACGGTCATTTAACTATTCTTCATACAAAAACAGCAGATACTGTCTAATCTGCTGTTTTTCACTGCTGTCCTTCATGATCTCTTACGCCTACTGCTCCATCTGCTTTCCAAGGAAACCAGCAGCTGTTTGAGCAAGTTTGGCTTCAACCTCGCCCATCTTGCTATTGCTATCGGTGGAGAGAAGAATTACTGCCCCGATGGGATCACCTTCCGATATGATAGGAGAAACAACTTGTGAAACATATTTCTTGTCAGAGCCCTCATCTGCTAATATTGTAATGCTTTTTTCATCAGAGGATTTTACCACCAGCGTGGCTTTCTCCTCAATTACCCGCTCCACTTCCGAACTGAGCGACTTCTCAAGAAACTCCTTTTTGGATGCTCCAGACACGGCAATAATGGTATCCCTGTCTGCAATACATGTAATATGCCCAACCGTCTTGTGAATTGAATCGGCATACTGTGTTGCAAAATCACCCAACTCTCCAATAGGTGAATATTTCTTTAAGATAACTTCTCCTTCTTTGTCGGTAAATATCTCCAGAGGATCGCCTTCTCTTATTCTTAAAGTTCTTCTGATCTCCTTTGGTATGACTACCCTGCCTAGATCATCAATTCTGCGCACTATTCCGGTCGCTTTCACGTCAATACCTCCTTAACTGGATTGTTTCTTATTGCCTTTTTAGTATTAATTGTTTAATGGAGTTTTATGCATATGAGGCGAATTCTGAAAATCAGAGAGAAGTTTAAAAAGGGGACGGTTCTTGCTTAAAATTCAACGCAAGAACTGTCCCCTCTTAAATGATTTGATTTACAAACAGATGTACATATTACTGAATGGAATTGTAGACTGCTGTATTTTGAACCAGTTTGTATTTGGGATCCTTATCCCACTTGTCAACTTTTTCCATAAACAGCTTATATTTTACAAATGCTGTTCCGTATTCATAATATTCTTTTGCACATCTCAGACTGACCGGCTGATCCTTTGCATACTTTTCTTCCAACTTGATGATATGGTATCCAGACGTTGACAATACAGGCGTCTCGGTTATCTGTCCGGGGTTGAGTGCAAATGCCGCTTTCTCGAAATCAGGGTACATCTGTCCTTTCCCGAAAACATAATCGCCTCCTCTGTCCTTGGAACCGGGATCAGCGGAATTTTCCCTGACAAGAGCAGCAAAGTCCGCACCCGCTTTAAGCTGTGCAATAAGATCCTCGGCTTTCTTCTTTGCAGCATCCTTTTCAGTCTGGGTAGCTTTTTCGTCAACTGTGATCAGAATGTGCCTGGCCCATACTGCTTCCTCGGTACCAGTTCTGAATTGTGTATCTTCCTTGTACCATTCCGGATTGCTTTTATAATATTTATCTACACTTACATCCCCAGTTGACTGGAACTTTTGAATTGTATAAGTCTGTATCTGCGCATTTCTCAGATCATCTATCGTAAAACCATATTCCTTGGCAAGCTCCTTGCTTGCTCTGATTTTGTTGCCTGTACCTGCTGCTTTATTGTTTTGAGGATCTACCTGATCAATAACCTGGGACTGTATATTGCTGTCCAGGGCCTTAATTTCATCGGCAGTCAACGAGATCTTGGCTTCCTTCGCTTTTATATACAGCATCTTCGTATCTCTGGCGGAATCGAGTGCTTTTTGTTTTATGACCTTACGTGCCTCTACTCCACCTATCTTGGTTGACAGGAAAGTATCCATGGTGATGTTGGGATCCGTTTGCTGAGCACTTGCAAGTGCTGTTTGCTTCTGTGATTCGTAATAATACATAAATTCGCCTGTTTTGATCTTTTCTCCGTCGACTGTGGCTACATAACCGCCGGCCACATTAAGATATATCAATATGCCTGCTACTATGACGGCAATAATTGCAACTGCAACCAGGCCGTATTTTACGAAAATTGGCAATTTCCTTTTATCTTCAATACTATTGAGCCTGTCCATCTTTGTACTCCCAACATTCTTATTCAAAGCAATCTCTCCCCATTTTATTAATTACTTTCATTATAATAGATAATTACTATACTTCAAAGCTTTTTAAATCCTGTAACACAATTTTAATATTGTCCAGAAGTTTTCCCTTCTGCCCGGGTAATATCCTGTATGCCAGATATGGGGCCGCACCCGCATTAAAGAGCAACTGTCGCTTGTATTTATCCGCAGCCCTTCCTATTGCCTGTATGTTGATGTTCTTTGCATTGGCCAGCTGGAATGTAACGGTATCATTTTTTTCAGATACTGAAGTAAAGCCCAAAGAAGCAGCAATTGCCTTTATATGCGCTATATTAATCAGGTTCCGGACCGGCTCCGGGAGTTCGCCGTATCTGTCCATCAGTTCGTCCTCTATATCCATGGCATCCTGGAAATCGTGAAGCGATGCAATTTTTTTGTACATCTCTATTTTTTTGCCTTCCACTCCAATATAGGAATCGTCGATATATGCGCTAACATTTATATCTATGGTGATCTCGGACTCTTCCCTTTTCATCGGTTCACCCTTCAGTTCACTGACTGCTTCGTCAAGCAGGCGGCAATACATGTCATAACCAACCGACTCCATGTGTCCATGTTGTTCCGGGCCAAGCAGGTTGCCCGCACCTCGAATCTCCATGTCCCGCATGGCAATTTTAAAGCCGGAGCCAAGTTCGGTGAATTCCTTGATCGCCTGTAGCCGCTTCTCTGCTATTTCCGCAACAACTTTATCCTTCTTATAGGTAATATACGCATAGGCAAGCCGGTTGGAACGGCCTACCCTGCCTCTCAGCTGATAAAGCTGCGCCAGTCCCATCCTGTCGGCATCCTCTACAATGATCGTATTGACATTGGGCATGTCAAGCCCTGATTCAATGATCGTGGTACAGACAAGCACATCAAATTCACCCTTTATAAAGCTGTACATGATGTCTTCGAGCTGTCTTTCATCCATTTGTCCGTGAGCCACGGCCACCCTGGCATCGGGAATCATTGCCTGCAGCTCGGAAGCTCTTATGTCTATGGTACGGACGCGATTGTAAAGGTAGAACACCTGGCCTTTCCTGCCAAGCTCCCTGATGATGGCATCCTTCACAACATCCCTGTTATATTCCATTACATAGGTCTGAACGGGATAGCGTTCTTCCGGCGGGTCCTCGATCACGCTGATATCACGTATACCGACAAGCGACATGTGCAGCGTCCTGGGAATCGGTGTCGCAGTCAGTGTCAGCACACCTACGCCGGGTGTCAGGTTCTTGAGACGCTCCTTGTGTGTGACACCAAACCGTTGCTCTTCATCTACGACAAGCAATCCCAGATCCTTGAAATGGATATCCTTCTGCAACAGTCTGTGCGTACCCACCAGTATATCTACATTGCCTGTCTTGACATCCTTCAGGATGCGCTTCTGTTCGGCCTGCGACCTGAAGCGGCTTATCACCTCGACAGACACGGGGAAATCCTTCAGACGCTCGGCAAAGCTGTTGTACTGCTGCTGTGCAAGCACAGTGGTCGGCACCAGATATGCCACCTGCTTGCCATCCATTGCAGCTTTGAAAATAGCTCTTATCGCAACTTCAGTTTTGCCGTAGCCGACATCTCCGCAGAGAAGTCTGTCCATCAACTTGCCTGATTCCATATCTTCTTTAATTTCCTGGATACATTTCAGCTGATCATCGGTCTCCTCATAAGGAAATTGCTCTTCGAACTGCCTCTGCCAAACTGAGTCCTTTGAAAATACAAAGCCTCTGGTCGCCTGCCTCTGTGCATACAGCCTGATCAGTTCCGCAGCCAGATCTCTAAGGGATTCCCTTACTCTGTTCTTTGTCTTGAGCCATTCTGTGCCGCCCAATTTATTAAGCTTTGGCTGCTTGCCTTCCGAACCGATATATTTCTGGATCAAATCCAGCTGATTTGTAGGAATATACAAGTACGCGCCTTCCTGATATCGGATCTTCAGGTAATCCCGTTTCACACCCTCCACGGATAATTTCTCTATGCCAACGTACTGGCCTATTCCATGTGCCTGATGAACAACATGGTCGCCTACATTGAGTTCGGAAAAAAGATTAATCGGCCTTCCTTTGTGTTTACTAGAAGTCCTGGCAGGCTTTCTGTCCTGTCCAAAAACTTCCTTGTCACTTACTGTCACAAACCCGATTGTCGGGTATTCAAAGCCTTTGTGGAGGCTGCCATGCGTTATGATTACCTGTCCCGGTAAAACGGAGGAACTGACCGTATCCAGATAAACAGCCTCAATTCCCTTCGTGTCGAGGGTTTCACGAAGCCTCTCCCCCCGACCCCTCGTTCCGGAGAGCACCAGTGTCCTGTTTTTATTCTGTTTCCATCCGGACAGGCTGTCGCAGAGCATTTCGACATTCCCCTGAAAGGATCCCATCTGCCTGCATGGGATGTTATAAATCTTTGTATTTTTAGCTGCCAGATTGTCGGCATTGATCGTATTCAAATAAAATACTTTTTTCTTCTCCAGCTTTGAGTAAAGTTCTTCATAGTCGAAAAACATCCCTGTACTCTGTGGCAGCAACTGCCCCTTTTCGAACAGACCCTTGCACAGTTCGCCATGCTCGAGCAGCAGATTATCCAGTCTTTGCTTCTGCCGGACCGGTTCATCCATGAAAATGAGAACATCCTCTCCCGCATAATCGGCAAGAGAAGATGGAACATTTGCTATATAGGGTATGTACCTGTCGATGCCCGGGAAATACCAGGTTTCCTTCAAACGCTCAAGATCAGCCTCTATTCGCTGGACAAGGCCGTGATTCTTTCTGCCGGCATGTTCAAGGTCGGCTCTTACAGCTTTTATGATATCATCCTTGTTTTCTTTTGTATAAATGATTTCACGTGCAGGAATGATCCGGACACAATCAACTTTACCGGTAGAGCGCTGGGTATTTACATCAAAGCATCGGATCGAGTCGATCTCGTCTCCGAAAAGTTCAAGCCTTACCGCACTGTCTGCGTCTATTGAGAACAGATCGATGATACCGCCTCTGATTGCGAACTGCCCATGCCTCTCAACAGAATCCACATGTTCATATGCCATCATGACAAGAGACTGTGCCAGTTCATCCAAATTAATCCGGCTATCGCCACGAATCTCGAGTCTGTTTCTTTCCAGCAGTTCCGGAAGGACCAGTTTGTGAGAAAGCGCCTCTATAGAAGTCACTGCAAATGTGAAATCTCCCCTGATGATCCTGTCGAGCACCATCAGTCTCTGAAAAACAGCATCATTACTTTTGGCTTCGACATCATAAAGCATGATCTCCTTGGTTGGATAAAAGAGAACCTCCTCGCCCATAAAAAAGGTAAAGTCTTCATAAAGCTTTCTGGCCTGCATCTCGTTAAATGCGACATAAATGCCTCTGTGTCCGGAATGGCTGCAGAGTGCATGACAAATATGGGCCTTCTGTGATTCAGAGGGCCCTGTTATGTTTACAGGTCTTGTGTACTCCTTTGCGGAGAATAGCGCCTGTCTGTATTCATCAAGCTCAAGGAGCGGATCAATGATATAGTTCATAAATCAGCGTTCACCATTATACCTATTCATCGCTGCTGCAACGCCATCCGTTATGATCACTGCTGCAGCATCGGCTGCTCTTTCCATACTCTGGCGGATAACCCCTGCATCCTCTCCAGTATATCTGCTCAGGACATAATCGGCAAGATCCCAACCCTCCGGGGCCTTACCGATACCGATCCGAATGCGTGGAAATCCATCGGACTGCAGTTGGTATATGATGGATTTCATCCCGTTATGCGTACCGGAGCTGCCATTTGGCCTTATCCTGATCACACCCGCCGGCAGGTCGGCATCGTCATATATTACTATAAGGTTATCCACTGTAATCTTGTACCATTCAATAATGTCCCTTACACTCTCTCCACTGAGGTTCATAAATGTCTGCGGCTTGACCAGCAGAGCCCTTACACCCTTTATATCGCCGTCTCCGACAAACGCTTTGTGTTTCAGGCGGTCCACTTTGATGCCGTATTTCACCGAAAGAGTATCTATGGTACAAAAACCAACATTATGCCTTGTATTTTCATATTTATTTCCCGGATTTCCCAGTCCGACAATAACCATTAACTTGTCCAACGAAGTCCCTCCTGCCAGTAACCGTATAACCCGATATCAATCTTTTTGCGTAAACAATGTACTGATCGATATGTCGCCATAAACCCTTTCAATTGCCTCTGCGAATATTGCAGCCACCGACAGTTCGGTTATTTTGGAAGTCGGTTTGTCCTTCGGCAGCGGTATAGTATTTAGCATTACCAATTCCTTTATGCAGGAACTGTCAATCCTGCTACAAGCCGGTCCTGAAAGTACACCATGCGTACAACAGGCGAACACTTCCTTGGCGCCCATCTCCATAAGCGCGTTTGCACCGTTGACAATGGTACCGCCCGTATCCAGCAGGTCATCAATGAGAATTACCCTTTTATTGACCACATCGCCGACCACATTCATTATTTCACTTACATTTGCCTTAGGCCTTCTCTTGTCAATAATAGCTATCGGGATGTCAAGCCGCTCTGCAAATTTTCGTGTGCGTGTCACACTTCCTACATCCGGCGATACCGCTACAACATCATCGAACCTTTCGAATTTATCGCTGAAATAACTTGCCAGTATGGGTACGCCAATAAGATGATCGACTGGAATGTCGAAAAATCCTTGAAGCTGCGGAGTATGTAAATCCATTGTAAGCACTCTGTCGGCTCCGGCGACCGTTATCAGGTTGGCCACAAGCTTTGCGGATATCGGATCTCTTGCTTTTGCCTTTCTATCCTGGCGCGCGTAGCCGAAATAGGGTATAACAGCAGTAATTCTGCCTGCAGAGGCTCTCTTTATCGCATCTACCATGATCAGAAGCTCTACCAGATTATCATTTACAGGAGTGCATGTCGATTGAATGACAAAAACATCCGAACCTCTGACAACTTCTCCAATATTGATTGCGGATTCACCATCACTGAATTTTCCCACTGTCGCGACGCCCAAAGGCAATCCGATCTTTTCTGCGATTTCTTCAGCCAGAACCCGGTTTGAATTCCCTGCAAATATTTTAATATCCTTGCCATGAAGATTCATTATTTTACTCCTTTTATTGTTGTGTTTTATTTATCTCTGGTGCTTCATTTACAAATACGGGCACCGGGACCGATTTCGGCTCCGTCGTCAACCGTACATCCATCTATGGTTGAACAATATACCGTACTGGCTTCCCCGATGATTGCATTCCTGATAGTACTATTTGGACCAACCGTGCAGTTCCTGCCGATTTCCGTCCTCCCCTCGATGACTGTACCAGGAAGGATAACTGTGTCTGCTCCGATCTTAACACCGGCATCTATATGGATAAATCCCGGGTCGACTATTGTAACACCCGACAACATGTATGCATTCATAATCCTCTTCTTCAATATTGAAGAAACCTGCTGCAACTGCAGCCTGTCATTGACTCCAAGCACCTCATCGCTGTCGTCGGCCATGTAAATACCGGTCTTATAACCTTTGGAAAGCATGAGTTCCAGCGTATCGGTCAGGTAATATTCATTTTGTTCATTATTGTTGGTGAGTAATTTTAGAACTTCAGCTAGTTCTTTTGATGAAAATACATACATACCCGAATTGATTTCTTTGATGCCGCGTTCCTCTTCGTTCGTATCACGCTGCTCTACGATTTTTACAAAATTGCCCCCGGCATCCCTGATAATACGTCCATATCCAAAAGGCTCCCTTACTTCTGCCGATATCACAACAGCCTTGTAATTACCCTGCTCCATATATTCAATTGCATTTATAATTGTTTTTGAGGTAATAAGCGGTGTATCACCATACAGTACAAGAATGATTCCTTCGCCGTTTGTGTAGAAACGATGTGCCTGCTGTAAGGCATGCCCGGTTCCAAGCTGCTTTTCCTGGAGTACATATTCGACTTTATTTCCCATGTACTCCATGATCTGATCAGCTTTATGACCGATAATTGCTGCACATCTTTCGATGCCTGCTCCTTGTGCAGCTTCGTACACCCATTCGATCATAGCCCTGCCGCAAAGTTTGTGTATTACCTTGGCCTTTTCGGATTTCATCCTCTTACCCTCGCCAGCCGCAAGAATAAGAGCGGTTACCTGTGACATCTGTGTACTCCTTTATGCTTTCCAGCATATATTTTCTCACTTTTTAGTTTATTTTTCAACATAAAAAAGACACTTATTTTTCAAAGTGTCTTTTATTCCTATTCTTCTGCGGTAGTTGTCGATACATATTTATCAAGTATGGCTTTTTGAATTTTATCTCTTGTGACAGCATTAATGGGATGCGCAATATCCTTAAATTCCCCGTCGGGGGTTTTCCTGCTGGGCATTGCAATGAAAAGACCGCTCTGGCTTTCTATGACTTTGATGTCATGAACGACAAATTCGTTGTCAAAAGTGACAGAAACGACCGCTTTCATTTTTCCCTCAACGTCAATTTTCCTGATGCGGACATCTGTTATTTCCATGAACTGCTACCACCTTCCGTAAAGTAATGTACCATATATATTCTATATAAAAATCGTTTTTCCTTCTTTTTTCTTACAATTTTAACATAAATATTCCGGATGGTAACGTAATACCTTATTCCTCAAGAAGTCCTTCACTTGGAGCAATCTTTGTAATGCCCTTTTCCTCATTTACATCCTGCAAGGTCAGCAATGAGAACCTGTCATCCACAAGCTTTTTTACGGGCTCGGCCGTTTGGACCAGTACTCCGATCCCTGCAACTTCACATTCAAATTCCCTCGCGAGCTCGAGTATACCTCTGGCCGTGCCTCCGCCCTTCATAAAATCATCTATGAAAAGAAGTTTTGAATGGCGCTTTAATGAGCGAAGCGACAGTACCATCGTCTGAATTTTTTTGGAGGAACCGGAGACATAGTTGATATTCACGGACGCACCATCTGTTGCCTCATTGTAATGCCTGACGATGACAAGCGGAACATTGAGGTGTTTTGCCGTTGCAAAGGCCAGAGGAATGCCTTTCGTCTCAACTGTTATGACATAATCGGCATTTCTATTGTAAAAACGGCTTGCAAAGATCCTCCCGATTTCGGATATTCTTTGTGGATCGTATATGATATCGAGCATATACAAGTAACCTCCCGGTAGGATCCTGTCCCTCTTCGAGAGTTCATTGCCCAGTTCTTCTGCAATCTTCAGCGTCCTTTCAGCCGGAGTCAGCGCCAGATACCGCACACCTCCCGAGGCACCTGAGATGGTTTCAATCGTCCCCATTCCATACTTTTCCAGGGTGTTCCTTAAAATGTCCAGATCTTCACTGACTGAGGACTTTGCACAGCCCAGGATATCGGTAAAACCTCCCAGGGTGAAAACCTTCCCCGGCGAATCGGATAATATTCTTTGCAGCACTGATATTCTTTCATTTCTTTGAAGCTTTTCCATAAGCATTACCCATTCCTTTTAGAAAGTACCCGACATCCCAATAGCTTTGATGTCAAAAGAGTCTTCTATCTTCAATTATACCATTAAAATCCGAATGTTTTAATGAAATCTTTATTTATTGTTCGTGTTTAATTCGGGGGATACCCAGTCCTGCAATCTTATGATTATCGGTAAAAGACACAAAAATAAAATGGTTATTTCTGCATATACTATTTACAGATTAAACTAAAGGCTAACATATATGAAAATAGATTGCGGCATTAAATACTTTACATACAATTGATTTATTTTCAACAACACGCATTTTACATTTTTGAAAAAATACTGTATGATTTAAGTACCATGAAAATTGAGTCAGGGAGTGTTATAACTTGCAGAATGACAGCCTTTTGAGCTTTAAGGATTTAAACAGGATCCACTTTACCGGTATAGGCGGAATCAGTATGAGCGGACTGGCGGAAATACTGGTAAACCGGGGTTACACAATAACAGGCTCGGACATGAAATCTTCGTCCATTACCCAGAAGCTTGAGAAAATGGGTATAAAGATATCCATCGGTCACCTCGCAGAAAATATTACAGGAGCTGAACTTATTGTATATACCGCAGCTGTAAAAAGCAGCAATCCTGAGCTGGTAGCAGCCTCACAGGCCGGTATCCCCTGCATAGACAGGGCTACACTGCTTGGAGAGATCATGCGGGACTATGACAGAAGCATTGCTGTTTCAGGCACACACGGCAAAACAACCACCACTTCGATGATTTCCATGATCATGCTTGAAGAGGGCCTGGACCCCACAATCAACATGGGCGGCGAACTGGATGCCATCGGTGGAAATACCAGAATAGGCGCAAGTGAATATTTCATTGCAGAGGCCTGTGAATACACGGGGAGTTTTCTAAAATTCCATCCATATCTGGCTGTTATTCTAAACATAGAATATGATCATGCAGATTATTTTAAAAATATTGACCATATAAAGGAAACCTTCCTTCGCTTTGCGAAGCTGCTTCCCGAAGACGGCTGTCTCGTGGCCTGTGCCGACGATGCCAACGCTTTGGAGGTCATGGATCAGGTATCCTGCAAAAAAGTAACCTACGGCCTTTCGGAAGGCAAGCACACCTGGAGCGCCTCCGATATCTCCTTTGACGATCTGGGCTGTGCAGCATTTACGCTCCTTTACCGCAATGAACCGGTCACCGGGATAAAACTCCTGGTTCCCGGTATCCATAATGTCAGCAATTCTCTGGCAGCGATAGCCTCCTGCAGCGTGATGGGCTGCAGCCTGGAATCAGCAGTCAAAGCCCTGCAGAAGTATCTCGGAACGCACAGGCGTTTTGAATTGAAGGGAATCAGCGACGGAATCACCGTCATTGATGATTACGCCCACCATCCTTCGGAGGTGGCTGCTACTTTGAAGGCGGCGAAGAATTGCAAGAATTCCCGCATCTGGTGTATATTCCAACCCCATACCTATACCAGGACAAAGTCCCTTATGAGCGACTTCACAACAGCCTTTGAAGATGCCGATATCATTATTGTCACTGATATCTACGCAGCGCGTGAGATTGACACAGGAGAAGTGAATTCAGGCATGCTGGCCGACAAGATCAGCAGCAACGGCAAGCAAACGCTTTATATAAAAGATTTTGAGACTATTGTCAAATACCTTGACAAGAATGCAAAAGCCGGAGATCTGATCATTACCATGGGCGCCGGCGACATTTACAAAGTCGGTGAATTATTCCTGGATGGCAGGAAAGCACTGGCCGTTAGCTAGTACTTTAAAAGAATAAACACATATATGGGAACGAACATGGAATTCTGGAATTCCACGCACTGTTGAGAAACGAGTCAGCAGTAATCCGCTGACTCGTTTTTATGGGTGGCAATACTTGGTCTATTGTCTTTCATCCTGTTGCAATGCATCAATAGTAACATTTTGTGCATTTGTACAAGACTTCTCCATATGGCCGCAGTATGGGCAGGCAACCCAGTCTTCCTCAATAACCTGTCCGCAGGAAGGGCATAGTTCCTTGTTTTTAGTACCACAGTACGGGCATACAATGAATCTGTTGTTCAATTGCTCGCCGCAGTTGATGCATTTAGGATACTCAGGCCTCACAACGAGGTAGACGATCAGGCCTACCACATTGGCAGCAAGTGCAAGTATAGCCCAGAGAGGTGCGCGGAATTCACGTTTTCTGGCATCCATAAAGACCCACACAGGAAGAAGAAGCCAGAATAGAATAAACACGATTGCACATATAGGGAAGGCACCGTTGCCACCAAAAAGATTATTGGAGATACTTCGAAGGCTGCGGTACTCTCTATATGCAGATATCTGCACATCTTTGGAATTATATGCAGAATACAAATTGAGGCCTTTGGAACAGATATATGTATAAGTAAGAGATATATTTAAATCATCTGATATTGAATATGACGTACCATCAACATTTTTTACAATCCTTTGCCCATAATTGTTAAGATCGGGATTTTGGCTGAAAAGGATTTTAGCAAGTGGATTGGAAGCGCTTATCTCTCTTAGTTTGTCGGTATTATAGCTTAAATTTAATGCTGCAGCATACTTTATTTTGTTTTTACTATCAAGAATATACGCTGTACTCGGATCATAGTAGTTTTCTTCGTTGCCGTTCAGAGGACTGGCTATTACCTGGAACTTTCCCTTTTCGGGAATAAATCCGGAATTTGAGTTATAAACAATATTTCCTGCTTCATCTGTAACAATAATGTTGCTGTAGTTATTGCTATATTCGTTAAAGAGTTTATTGTATTTGTCTGCATACTCTTTAATTTTATCGTTCATCCCATTAAACTCCAGCTCTGAGCCGATCTTGTCAAAACTTTCCCACATAGCCGCTTGTTTTTCATTCACCTTGTTGTCAATAATAGAAATGATTGTTGTCGAAATTATCATGGATATTATCATCAATCCAACAAGTGAAAATAGTATGTTCCTTAATACGGAGGGCCTAAAAACTTTACCAATATTCATGCTAATACGTTCTCCTTTCAATAATATTATCCTTAAACTTTATCAGCAGCGGCAGGCAGCTCAATAGCAACGCTGAGAAAACACCAGCGTAAATAAAGATGTTCGGGCAAAGTACAAAAGAGCCATTTGAAAAACAGTTTAATGTAATCAGTACTACAAATACAAAAAATATACTATAACAAATGATGAACACCCGGTTCTCTGCTTTTTCCTTCTGCCTCTGCCTGAGTCTGCTTGCTTTTTTGCCGATCTGTGGCTGGAATAATGCTATTACTGTATCTGGCTGAGTCTGAAGTACGTAATAATCATTTTCCTTAATAGCATTTTTAATCAGATCTTCAATATTGGACTCTTTATTCTTCATATATCTTCACCTCCATTATCAACCAACAAGCTTTTAAGCTTTTTCACGGAATTATGCAGTTTCCATTTTACAGTTACCAAACTCATCCCCATTATTTTCCCGATCGCAGAATAGGAAAAATCGCTGTAATACCTAAGAATGACAAGCATTTTCATCTCATCCGGCAATTGGTCCAGCATGCGTCTTAAGTTTTCATTTCTCATATTCTTCCACGCGCTATCATGAGTATCTGCAGCGGATGATAGTTCCATCGCAGCTTCATCCAGGCAAGTTTCCCTGTCTGCAGGACTTTTCTTCAAATAATCTATATATCTGTTATAGGCTATTTTGAACAGCCATGTTGAGAATTTGACTCCTGTAACAGATCTGTACCTTTCGATATTCTCAATAAGCTTGATGATCACATCATGGGAAAGGTCCTCACAAACCGCTGCATCCTTCAACAGCTTGTAAAAGAACTTGTTCAACGGCAAATAATATCTTCTGATCAATTCTTCAAAAGCTTGTTTTTCTCCGGTTTTGCATAAAGCTACCAATTGCTCATCATTCAATATTTCACCACCTTTGTGCCGTCATAGTATTAAACTCTAATTTGTAAAAAAAGTTGTAAATTTTTTAATAAAATAAATAACATCACAATAATTTCTTGCTGTTGCCCATTTAACATTTTATAACGCATCTGTTCAACGAGGCTGGTCGCAAGCAAAGTTTGCCACACACCTATGCATCCTGGGCGGTGGTGACATCATTTGCCTTGTCACAATAAAAAAGAGCCGGAATAAAACGGAACACCGCTTTCCAGGCTCTTTTTCAGTTATCCAGTTATAATTGCATGCTCAGTAATATGCAGTTATTTCTTTACTGCTGTCATGGCAAAACGAATTTCTCCCTCTGCTGCGATTTTATCTTCTACCGTAGCCTTTACCTTGGCCTTTACAATACCCATCTTGCTTGAAAGGATTTCAACCTCAAGACGAAGCGTGTCGCCGGGTGTAACCTGCCATTTGAATTTCATCTCGTCAATGCTTGCAAATACACCCAGTTTCGCTCCGCCTTCTGTATCTTCATTAGCGGCAATACCGGCCGTCTGCGCCAGCGCCTCGACAATCAGTACACCAGGCATGATCGGGAGACCTGGAAAATGTCCCTGGAAAAAGGGCTCATTTACACTTACGTTTTTAATTGCCACCGCTCTCTTGCCCGGCTCAAGCTCAAGAACCTTGTCGACAAGCAGGAATGGATACCTGTGTGGGATTATTTTTTGAATTTCTACATTTGTCAGCATTACGCACCTCTTATAATTTATTAAGATTTTATTCAAACGCCTTGCAGCCTTTTACAAGCTCAGGCAAAATTACCTCGCTGAAATATTTTGCACTTACAAGATCTGCTTCCAGAAGATTTTCCATGATTGAGTGATATTTTTCTACAAACGGATCCAGATTATTTAATCTGACTTCACCGATACATTCCATAATCGCATCAATGTAATCGGCACATTTTAGTATTTTTCCCTCAAGGGTATCATCCTTCCCATCAAAAAGGATATCCCTGTAAATCGCCTTGTAGGGCTCATCTACATTAACCAGAAGATTTTCATCGGCAACCTCGCGCTCCAAAAGGTAAATCATGTCCCTGAGTTGTTCATTTTTGTGTTTTACCGTGCTGATGATATCTCCTGTAATTGCTTCGACAACATCATGGTTGATCAGCTTCTTGAAAAGCTTGTTCCAGTCGACTGCATTTCCGTTCTCTTCTTCAATGAGCGCCATCATCTGGCCTATCTGCGCTACGAAAAACGAATGTTCGCTGACCGTAGTCCTGCGGTGCATGAAGTCCGTGGACCAGCGGCCCATATTATTGAGTTTGCGAACAGTCAAGAGGTAATTGTGCAGACCCATAGGTGTCTCCCTTCCGCCGAAGCGCCATATCAGGCGGCTTTGGCCAATGATAATTTACGCCTGTAAAACACCAGCATCATCAGTGCAGCCAGCATTGCCATGACAGCGCCGAAATAAAATGGCGCGCTGTTGTTGACATGGTCGTACAGTAGCCCTGCAATCAGGCTTGCAGGAAGCAGTGTTACTCCAAGCAGCGAATTGTATATCCCCATAGCCGTACCCATTTTATCCTTGTCGGCAACATCTGCCACAAGCGCCTTCTGAATGCCGTCTGTTGCCGCACTGTACAAACCGTAAAAGGCAAACAGTCCTATTACGATACCAACCTGCCCGGTTCGTCCGAAGCCGAAATAAATCAATGAATAGGTAATGTAGCCGAAAATAATCAGCCGTTCTCTTCCGATTCTGTCGGACAATATACCCATCGGGATGGCAAACAGTACAGCCACTGCGTTATATATCAAATAAACCAATGGTATGTAAAGTGCATTAATTCCAACATCATTCGCCTTGACAAGAAGCAGCTGGTCTGATGAATTACCCAGAGTGAATATGAAAATAATAGCAAGGAATGCATAAAATCTCTTGGGAAAAGACTTCAATAATATTTTGGGTCTGGGCATATCTTTATTTTTCCCAGCTTCTTTTATATAAAGTGCGATGATCCCTATACTAAGCAAGGCGGGAATGGAGGATATGATAAACACAAGCCTGTAATTGCCTGTAAAGGCCGAAATGATGGCGAAGGACAGCAATGGGCCGATGATGGCACCGCAATTGTCCATCGCCTTGTGGAAGCCAAAGCCTTTTCCCATATTTCCATTTTTGACGGAGCCTGCAATCAGGCTGTCCCTTGGTGCTGTTCTGATACCTTTCCCGACACGTTCGACAAATCTCATCACAAGTACATGGACCGGGTGGAATGCAAGCGCGTAAAATGGTACCACTACTGCACTCAGGGCATACCCCAGCAGCATGAAGGGTTTGTTTTTGCCTATCCTGTCGCTGAACCAGCCGGAGAAAGCTTTTAATAATGAGGCAGTACTCTCGGCAACGCCTTCGATCAATGAAAGCAGGGTCTTCGAAGCGCCAATGGACAGCAGGAACATGGACATGACAGAGTAGATCATTTTCGTCGCAGTGTCCATCGTGAAGCTTGTAAGCCCTGCAAAGAAAATATTCCGTTCAATCCCCATAATTGTATCTTTTTTACCTGCAGGGCCAATGCCGGTGTCCGCCATACTTTTTTGTTCCCTCAAATACCCATCCCGTTAAAGTGATTTACCTTCGTAATATTATACCTTATTTATACATGATGAGTAAATATGCTACATTACCTTTTGGAGTCCGGCTATCGGAGCCGGCTCTTGGAGTCCGGCTTTCGGAGTCCGGCTTTCGGAGTCCGGCTCAGAGTCTGGCTTTTGTTCGAAGTTTATCTTTTGGGAGTTCAGCTGTGGGAATCCTGTTTCGGAATCTGCTATTTAAGTCCGGCTTTCAGAGTCTGACCAAGCCTCATGATGTCTTGCGTTTCGCCCCGGTCTTCGGCTTCTCGTCTTTCAGCGCACCAGCCTTCTTACCAGCTTTCGGCTTGTCCGCCTTGGTCGCCTCCACACTGGCCTTCAACGCCTCCATGAGATCGATTATATTATTCTGCGTCTCAGGTGGGCTTATGACCTCCTTTCCCTCAATTTTTGCCTGGATCAACTTTCTCAGAGCTTCCTGATACTCATTTCTATATTCGTCGATATTGAATTCGCTCGTCATGTTGCCGATCAGGCTTGTCGCCATTTTCATCTCGTTCTCGTGGATATCCACATTATAATTCAATTCCGTGATATTCTCCGTATTCCGTATTTCATCGGCATAATAAAGCAGATACAGCAGCAGTCCTCCCTTTTCATACGGTCTTATGAGAGATACATATTCGTTAGTGGAAAGCGTGATTTTGGCAATACCCACCTTTCCCGTCTCCTGCATCGCCCGGCGGAAAAGCTCGAAAGCCTTGCTGGCGCTGAAATTGCTCGGGCTTATATAATAGGCCTTATCCAGATAAATCGGATCTATCTGATCCTTGTCCACAAAATTCATAATGGAAATAGTCTTTTTTGATGTAATTGGCAGTTTTTCGTAATCTTCATCCGTAATGAGGATGTACTTGTCCTTTTCATACTCGTAGCCGCGTACCAGATCTCCCTGTGCCACATCCTCCCTGCAGGTCTCGCAATATTTCTTGTAGCGGACCCTCGTATTGCATTTTTTGTGCAAATAGTGGAATTTGACTTCCTCCGCACCAGTTGTAGCCGTATAAACATTGACCGGGAAATATACCATACCGAAGCTGATCGAGCCCTTCCAGCTTGTTTTCATCCAAACCACCCTTATCCTTTCCTTTTGCAATAACGCCAGTGAAGCAGAATCCATTTTGCACTGCATATAGATAAATCTTATTGTGGCTGAAAATCAAAATAAATATTATAATATAAATTGCAAAAAAAATTCATAAGGAATGTTATACTTTTTTTACAATGGGTATTGAAGGTAATACAAGTGAAAAAGCTCAGGAAGCAAATCACTTGTCATTGGATGTAAATAATAAAAAATGATAAATCAGCATCTGCATGAAAATGCAGAAAGTTCACAAATACTAAAATATGAGGTATTTATGGGTACTTTGCGTTACATAAGGGATCTTTTACTAAAATATAAATACAGGTACCTGCTGGGCGTGTTTTTCTTGTTAGGCGTGGATTTGCTGCAGCTAGTGATGCCAAAAGTATTGGGGGATGTCACGGATGCTCTCGAGAACGATTCCTTGACGAAGCCCAGGCTGCTGGAATATGCATTCATCCTCGTATTGATCTCCATAGGAATCGCGGTCTTCAGATTTCTTTTCAGATATGCACTTTACGGCGTTTCCAGAAAGATTGAGCTAACCTTCAGAAACCGTTTCTATGCGCACCTTCAAAAACTCTCGGCCAACTATTTCAACACCCACAAGACCGGTGACATCATGGCCCATGCCACAAACGACATGAACAACGTCACGGCAGCTACAGGTCAGGGAATCATTTTTGCAATCGACTGCCTGCTGGTACCTGTTGTTGCACTGGGCATGATGTGGAACACGGCAGGCTTGAGTCTGACAGCGGCCAGTTTCTCGCCGCTCGTACTGCTGGGCATTTCAGTTGCATTTTTTATGAAGATCATGCAGTCCAGAGTGGAAAAGCAACAGGAGGCATTTTCCAATCTTACCGAAACCGCCAGGGAAAATTTCTCCGGGATCAGGGTCATAAAGGCTTTTGTTCAGGAGAAGAAGGAAATTGAACGTTTCGAAAAAGCGAACTCGGTCAACCGGGAGGCGAACTTGAAGTTTGTCAGGCTCATGAGCATGATGTTCCCGACGGTCATGTCGATTGCGGCGCTTTCCTTCGTTATCGCCCTGTGGTATGGCGGATATCTTGTGATAAAAGGTTCGCTGACTCTGGGTGGTTTCGTCGCCTTCAACAGCTATCTGGGCATGCTGATCTGGCCCATTACCGCTATCGGCTGGGCCGCGAACATGTTCCAGAGGGGCTCGGTCTCACTGGAACGGATCAATGTCATTATGGATGAAAAGCCGGAGATTGCCGACAGTGAAGAAGTTATTGCCGGTAATAACACAGAGGCATCTTCCGATAGTAATAAGGAATTTAAATCCGGCAGTAAAGCAGAGACTGCAGGCGGCACGATTTTGAACACATCGGCGCGAACCACCCAAGCTGCTGCGTTCAGCCCGATCGAAGGCGCCATAGAATTCCGCGGCCTGTCTTTCACTTATCCCGGCACGGAAACACCTGTGCTCGAAAACATCAATATCACCATAGAAAAAGGCAGGACGCTGGCCATTGTTGGCCGTACCGGCTGTGGGAAAACAACTTTGATCAATCTTATATCAAGGTTATTGCCGGTACCCGAGGGTGCACTGATC
>JAEWQC010000067.1 GCA_023399355.1 Bacillota bacterium
CCTCCAGACTTCTCCGGCAAGTCTGCCTTCTTTTAATTTTTTCCACAACGGATTTTCTTTTTGCCAGACGCGGAGGGATACCTTTCTTCTGATACCCCAACTTTCTGAAGCTTTTCTCAGATTCCAGTTCAGAAAGCTTTTTTCGATCTATATCAGGAAGTTTCAGATCATCAAACAAATAATTCACAAGCTCTTCCACAGTTATTTCTGTTTCGTAGATATCTTCACCTTCCTTGTCCCCGGCCCCACCTGTCCCGCTGTTCTTGCCCTCCATATCTTCTCCGACCACATCGCCGCGCTTTTCATCCCCGTCACCGGAAGCAGCCCCTTTTATGTTTTTCCCATATACGAAACTATATTCCCTGATTCCCCGGATCGGAATTTTTATTTTTTTATTTCCGCTTTGCCCGATAATGCTTTCCTCTGCAATGATGTTCCCTATATTCTTTTTTATGGACCCTTCAACAAGTTCCTTGTGTCTTCGCCGGTCCTCGGCGGAACGGTCACTGCCGCCAGGATCATAATCCCTGAAAATCGCCATATGTTTAATCCTTCCAAAGATTATTTGCGCCATATTTCAAAACAACATTGCAACAATGGTCACAATAACCGTTTCGCTTCATTTCCTCAACCATGGCATTATATTTCCTGTCCTGTTCCTCGTCCCTCACCTTGGCTCTTGTGACAATCCTGCTCAATTCTTTCACGGATGCCGTCAGTTTCTTTTCAATCGCCTCTTTCAATGGCTCATAACTGTTATAATCCAGCCTTCCTCCATTTCTCAGGACAAAAAACATATATGCTGTAACATCCCCTCTGAAGCCTTTTGCAGAAGCTTCTGTAATGCCGATCTGCTCCTCGATCGATCTCATGAATTTCTCGTCCGGTTCTAGCTCCTCACCGGTATTCTGGTCTTTGATCCGGGTTTTGTTGATAAAAGCCTCCGAGTGGTCCAGATAATTGTTGAAGAGGCTTTCCGCCTGTTCTCTGTATCCGTAAATAAATGCTTTTGTAACTTCTTTTTCTAGCAACCTGTTATATTCCTTCTTGATCAAATCCTGTACAAACCTCACATATTTACTCTTCTCCTCATCACTGATGGCAAGCTCCTTTACTGATTTTACAATCGTCTCCATGACAGAAATCGGATTGATACAATCATGCTCGGATTCAGATAAAGCCGTGTCAAGAACTTTCATGACAAACCTGGTCGAAATGCCTGACATGCCTTCTCTCGAAGCTTCTTCCCGCAATTCCAGAATATCGATTTTGCGAGTCATTCCTTTTTCTACGATTTCCTCCCCATTGTAAATTTTAAGTTTAGTCATCAGATCCACCTTGGAGGAGGGAGCCAGCCTTGTGAGTATGGCGAACATGGAGGCCGCCTCAATCGTATGCGGTGCAATATGTGCTTTGAAACGGCTCTTGCGAAGAATTTTCTCATAGATCTTCATTTCCTCGTTCAATTCCAGACAATAGGGGATTTCGATCTTGACAATCCTGTCCAGAATAGCCTCGTTTGTATGATCCGACTTGAACTTGTTCCATTCGGCTTCATTGGAGTGAGCCAGAATGACCCCGTCAAAATAGATCATTGAGCCTTTTCCCGGCGAAGGTACCGATTTCTCCTGTGTTGCCGTAATCATCGTATGCAGGTACTCCGTCTCATTTTTAAAAACCTCAATAAACTCCACGATTCCTCTGTTTCCGACGTTGAACGCACCATTAAGCGATAATACGCGCGGATCATCTTCCGAATACATATCAATCTTTGAAATATCGACACTTCCGATCAGCACACTGGTATCCTGATTATTGGGATCAACCGGCGGTACAACCCCGATTCCTTTTCTCGACCTGATTGAAAATCCAACTTGTTCAACCGGAAAGCTTTCATACTCCCCCTTGTATTCATGCTTCAGCCTGTACCGGCATGTGGGGCACAGGTCGCCTTCAATCCTGATGCCGAGAATCTGTTCAAATTCACGGCGCAAATGTTTTGGAACAAGATGCAGAGGTTCTTCTCTCATGGGACAATCTTTCAAAGAGTAGATTTCCTTGCTTCCCTCAAGAGCCTTTTTTAGCGATTCCATTAAGGACGATTTACCTGAACCAACAGGGCCCACCATGTACAAAACCTGCCTGGACTCTTCTCCCGCCATTGCAGCGGAATGAAAATATCTTGCTATTTTCATGATGGTTTTGTCAATTCCGTAAAAATCCTCGAAAAACTTATATTTTTTTATCAGATCATTTCCGTAAAGTCTTCTCAATCGCGGATGTTCGTCCGTCTTTACCACTTCCACCCCAGCTTCGGTTATCAGGTTGAAAATTCTTTGATGCGAAAGTATCGCCATATCAGGCTCTCTCTTCACCAATGCCGCATAATCAAGAAACGTCCCCTCAAAATGTCTGGTCGTCCGTTCCTGTCTGTCCTTGTGAATAATCTTGAAAATATCACCCTCGTCCATCCTGTCAGCCTCCTTATCCTGTCAGCGTACCGGCATGGCATTCACAAATCGCATACCTCCCCGGCTGACTTATTTCTCAACGCCACAATTTATTATATTAAGCGGAATATCTTAAAATGCCACAGGACCAGCAAGCGCATTCCAGTATTTACACAAGGAAAAGAACTCTTTAAAATGCTATAATCGTCTTGAGCATATGTATTTATCCCACTCCCGTTCATGGCATTCTACATTGACGGAGCAACTGAACTATTTCCAAGGAGGCTCTCTTGAGATGAACAATGCAAGAGAAACGAAGTCGTCACGTAAATTTTACATATCCATCATTGGTCTGATTACAGGTTTGCTCCTTTTCATCTCCTCCTTTTCCATGCTCCTTAACAATACTGTTTTCAGCAGTGAATCTTATAAAACAGCCTTTGAAAAATCAAGGACGTACAGTCTTCTTGCTGAAATGGCTGAAACTCCTGCAAAAGATTTCACATCAAAAATATTGGGGTCTTCAGATGCCGCTGCCCTGGACATTCAAACAGATGACAGCGTCATTGGCCAGCAAAAAATGTTGATGAAATCTATGGTAGAAGATAATGTATCCGATAAAATGGTCCGTCTGAATACAGACAACCTGATTGATGGACTGATGGAATATTTCAAAGGCGGGACAAATTCGCTGCCTGATCTGCAGCTGGCAGGTTCTGCGGCGTTGAATACTGTGAATCTTCAGGTGCTCATCATGTACATGGGGGAAAGCCGTATATCGGATGTCTTGCATTTAGTGAGCCTGTCTCAGTATCTCCTCGTTCATATCCCAACCTTTTTGCTGTTTCTGTTCCCGATCATAATGGCCTATATGCTAAAAAAAAGCCCGGCAGAAATTCGACACTGGCTTCTTAGTTCAGCATTTTTTTACAGCGTGCTCTCT
>JAEWQC010000098.1 GCA_023399355.1 Bacillota bacterium
ATACCGGTCACAAGCCGGTCATTGTGGAACTGTGAAGATTTCTGTCCTTGACTATTCATCCGATTAAGTATAATTTTAGTGATGTTAAGAAACTTTGAAAGGAGTGGTACAGATGAATTGGCTCAAAAAAATCATGAACGGAAGATACGGTACTGATCAGCTCTCCATGGCTCTGTTGATTTTTTCAATATTGTTGACCTTGGTCTCGGAGTTAAGCAAGCTGCCCGTACTATCTTATATAAGTCTGCTTCCCCTGGCCCTATGCATGTACAGGATCCTGTCAAAAAAACCGGAAACACGCAGAATGGAGAATTATAAGTTCGCCGTACTCGTAGGCCCTGTCTATTCCTGGTTTAAAAGAACGTTGGCCCATACTAAAAAGGCAAGGACCCACAAATTTTTCAAATGTCCGGATTGCAAGGCTGGATTATGGGTTCCGAAAGGGAAAGGCGAAATCATCATTACCTGTTCCAAATGTAAAAAGGAACTCAGGGGAAAAACATAATAATTTATCCCATAGATATATTGAAATACAAAAAACGCGCCCCCTAAGGGAGGTCGCATTCCAACGAACTCAACAACGACTTGTTATTGCCGGTTTACATTCTGTGAACCACTACATCTGCAGTCAATGCTTTGTTATGCCTTATAGCAGACTCTGAGCCAGATAAATAAGCTCTTTCTGTTTATTGATATCCATGTCGCGAACTGAATTTACCAACTCCTGCAGCACAGACTCGATTACATGCATCCTTTTTTCCTTTTCTTCAAACAAGTCTCTAAGCCGTTGTGCATCTTCCATTCCACTAACGGTGCAAATAAACTTGTCTTTTTGATAGAAATCAGCCCCCATTATACACTGCTCATATCGGTAAATGCTCAATGCCAACACCCCTTTCATCCCTATCTATCATAGTAAAAATGGCTTAGACATAATTAAGGGTAACTTATTTGCTTTTTGGCGACGGCAATCCGATCATACTCCCGATAATGCCCAGCACTGCACTCAACGCTATTATCACAATGAACATTTCATGAATAATTGAAGCGGCGGGCGGCAACGGAATGAAAGGAAGCGGGCCCGACATCTGTTCATAGATCTGCCTTATAACAAACGAGGCCAATAAGGAAGCCAGTATCCCGCCTCCCAGGGTCATCAGCAATCCCTGCAGCACGAAAGGAAATGAAATAAATGATCCCGGAGCACCCAACAGCTTCAGGGTGTTTATTTGTTCACGGTTATCCTGAATAGCCAGTCTGATAATATGCGAAATAATGACAATAGTGGTGACAGCCACTGCGGCAAGTACAAGCCAGCCGATAAACATGAAAAGGCTGCTTATGGTTTCGACCCGGTCCAATACGTCCCTGTTGTCCCTTATGGAATCGATTCCGGAAATATCCTTCAAGGACTTCATTATGTTGTCGACCGAACCCAGTTCTATATTTATTTCGATGTATGGCGTGAACGGGTTTTCGTCAAATACCTTAAGTATCGCGGACTCTTTCCCCAAAATCTTCTGCATATTGGCGAGAGCTTCTTTTTCATCAACGAGGCGCGCCATCTTTACACCTTTGATGGCTTGTACACTTTCGACAAGCTGGGTACCATTTTGGTCCATGCCCCTGTCAAAGTAGGCACTGATCTCAGCTTCGCCCTGTAAAGCCTTCGTGACTCCACTGCCTATCCACCAGCCCGACACCGCAATTGCCAGAATAAAAAAAATCAGGCTTGTACTCAGGAATGAAAAAATATTTGAAGATACCCTCAAGCGGATCATTAAAAAAGTTTCTTTTAAAAAGTACCCTGCATTTGAAAAGAAATTTTTCATAATACTCCTGCATTCAACCTTTCACATAACAAATTTCCGCTTTCCATCCTGATAAGCCTGGCATCCGCAGAAGGATCTATCAGATGGGTTGCATGGGTGGTTATTATCACAGAGGTTTTACTGTCTCTGAATGAATTCAATATTTCAAGTATGTTCATCGCATTTTCCCTGTCCAGGTTGCCTGTAGGTTCGTCCGCAAGTATCAATGAAGGTTTTCTGGCCACAGCCCTGGCAATGGCGACTCTTTGCCGCTCTCCCCATGAAAGGTTCTCGGCCTTCGATGATATCTTATGCCCAAGGCCTACTTTTTCCAGGGCTGCACACGCGTCATCCTTCATTTGCTTTCCGGGAATATCCAGAAAGCGCATACCCAACATAACGTTGTCAATTACCGTTCTCCCATCTACAAGCCTGAACTCCTGGAAAACAGGTCCTATTTTCATACGCAGCTGCCTGATACCATTATTCCGGCCTTTTTCCATCGATTGTCCCAACACGTCAAGATGTCCCTCCGATGGAAATTCTATTCCCATCAGCAGTTTAAGGAGGCTTGTTTTTCCTGATCCGCTCCGTCCGGTAATGTATACCAGCTCGCACGCACTTATCTTCAGGTTTATTTTGCTGAGCGCTTCAGTACCGTCAGGGTACCTCAGACTGACATTATCCGCATTAATCATAGGTCTTCCCTCATGCCTTCTATATCGTAATACTCAAATATCCATCCATGATGTCTACAGACTTCAGCTTATTGCCTTCAAGCTGTGATTCAAGGTCAATCTCAAAACTATCTTTCTTCAAAAGTTCCGATATGGCATCCTTATTCAGAGGCATGCCGTAAAAGCTACCCCCGTCTGCATAAAATCTGAGGCTGTGGCCATCTTTAATCACAAATTTTCCTGTTATGGTCAGATTTTTATCGGGAAATTCCGCTGTTACCTTGCCGGAGTCAAATGTGAACGTTATTTTACCCAGTTTGGGGTCACTGGATAGCAGGTCATTTATGGTTTTTTCTTCAATCGTGATTTTAGCCGTCAGGAAGCCTAATGTTATTTTGAGAGCATCCCGAGGAAGGCTGAGTCTGTTTGAATAGTCCAAGAGCTCTTTTGCGGTGTCCGATATGAATGGCGCTATCCCATTCCACGCCTGCTTCAGATCGCCGAGGTATTCTTCGTATTGCTCTCTCTTTGCCGATAAGGATGCAAGATAATTCTCCAGATCCTCTTTCAGTTTTTTCCCCTTGTCCAGCGTTTCAGAGAGACTGCGCTGCTTATCCTTCACAGATAGAAGTTCTTCCGACAGCTTCGCTTTTTCCTGCGATTGCAGCTGCCTGTCTTCCTCTATGCTGTCCAGCAGGTCCCCTGTATTGTCCGTGAGGTCTCTAAGTGTATTTATTCTCATCAGAAGGTCTGCAAGATTATTGGATTTCAGGAGTATTTCCAGATACGATCCGGGACCCATCCTCTGATAGCACTGCAGTACTTGCTTCAAACTTTCGCATTCTTTTTGATATTTGTTTTTGTCATCTTCTATTTTCTTTTCCAGGCTTTCAATTTGTCCGGAGGTTTTTTGGATATTTTCATACGTCTGTGCTGCTCTTTTTTCCATTTCTTCTATTAACTGCGTCTGAGTAAAAAGCTTCTCAAGGGTCGCCTTTTCTTCCGCCGAGATCCCGTCCACTTTTACTTTCGCATCAGTAAAAATGTCTTCCTCACCGGCAAAGGTATATACAAGGTTTGTCAGCAGAAGTGTGATCACTATGCCAATAGCCAATACCCGGTTCAAGCAGTAATTTCTATACATAAAGAACGCCCTCGAAAATAATTAACATATAACATTATTTTATCATTACTTTATGGCTTTAACAATGTGACTTGCCTAACTAATTTCATTCTCTCTACATTTGCATGATGAAAAACTCGGGATTCAGCATGCCAAAAATCATCGCTATGTGTGCAACCACCAGGAAGATCCCCACAAATATCGCATGCAGCTTCAACTTGCCCACTTCATCCCTTTTCCTGCCGATTATGCCTGTCTCAAGCAGCAGCATTCCAAGGAAAGGCACGATACCTGACAGATAGAAGCCGACGGCAATAACATCTGCCGGCCCTCTCCAGCCGCCGGTCGATGTGAGCGGTATTACCGCATTGAATAAGAGATAGAAGAAGATCCCCAGAAAATAAATACCGGCAAACATTCCGGTAATTCTATTGATCTTTTTTGCCGTTCCCTTTAAATTTCTGGTAAATAAGATGATCAGCTCCGTAATAGCCAGCGTCTCGGCACAGATCACAGGGACCGCCATGAAAATCAACAGGTTCCAGGGTTGATTCGTTGCCAGCAATTCCATATAGTGTGTCATAGCATTGTTCATTTTTCTTATACCTCCGCAATAAATTCTGTTCTGTTCATAGCCAGGATTCTACCGGATTTATGTGAAGATATTATGGAGAATAATATTTTGTGTCTTCCTTGCCTGTCCTGTCAACTGAAAAATGATATAAAAAAGCTCCACTCCTGTGAAGCTTTTCAATGGTTATGTTCTGTTTTCAATCAGCCTTTGTTAAACACCTTCAGCGTATCCAGCATGGCACGGATATTCTCTTTCGGTGTTCCCGGTGAAGCTCCGCCTCCTGCGGAAAGAATCATTCCAGTCTGCCGCCCATAATTCTTCAGGCAGTCAAGAGTTCTTTCCCTTACAATCTCAGGAGTACCCATTGCCAGAACGTCCAGCGGAGGAACATTCCCAAGAAGACAGACCTTTTCTCCCGCTAGCTTTCTGACCTTGGATATCTCCTGCTTGTATGTAAAATTGAAAATATTCACCTGCAGATCTTCCAGATAACTGTAACAGACCGGATTGTCGGTGTCATTATGATATATTCTGATACATTCCGGGAAAGCTTGGAATATTTCCTTCATATATGGATGTGCAAACTCCTTATAATCCTCATCCGACAAGAAGCCCACTACATCATCCAGTACAAGGACTCCTTCAACTTCACTCAGTACTCCCGCCTGTGCTTCCAGCCAGTTTTTAGTCAAAGCGGTCGTCATTTTGAGCAGCTTGTGGGTTTCGTCCGGATAGATCTTCAGCGCAATGAGAAATTCCGTCAGGCCCATCATGTAGGATGCAATCGTCAAGGGACCTCTCGCTGCTACGATCTTTATCGATTCATCGATTCCCTTTACTTTTTTCTCCATATTCTTATACAGGTTCAGCATGATCGGCATCAGTCCGTCCGTTTTCGGATTGGGCTGCTTAAGGCTCAACAACTGCTCCACATCATCCGCCGATGTGATGAGATGATTGATGCTGGGCGTCTTATGCTCATAGAAACTGGTCAGACAGCCAAAGCCTGATGGTTCGGCAGCCATACCAAATTCAATCCAGAAATCGGGAATGAGTATCATCTCAGGAAAGTCTTTTTTGATCTGGATATTGGCATCAAACCACTTGTCAGGCATCGTAAGATAGTCCATCGTGGACATCCCGAGATAGCCTGGTATCCAGGGACTGTCAACGATCAGCCCTGCAGGTATGGCGCCGGAATATTCCATATTGGCACATTGTTTTAAAATATCCCACTGTAGAGAATTCATTACTGCTTCCTCCCCCAAATATAATTAATGTTTTAAACTATGACCACTAATTATTTTAATTAGCCTTATTAAATCATATTATAATCAAAAAAAAAACAATAGTCAAAGTGACATAATAATTCCAGGCAGCGTTATTCCTGCAGCAGGATATTCCATCCGGCCGGACTAAATCTCTTGTATTTTCATGTCCGTGTTCTTTTATGTACCCTGTCCAGAACAGGCTTTTCTATAAATCGGAAGGATAGTGTGGCAATGATGTAAGCTACGGCAATCACCGCCAGCGTAACCGAAGCCCATACTGTCAGATTTGTCATCGTCCAGGTCTTGTACCCTTTCATGACGAATTTTTCCGTCAAATACATCACTAGAAAATGCCAGATATACAAGCCGAAGGAAATCCTGGCAGTATACCTGAAAAAGGGATTGTCCAGTAATTTGCCGATCCATCTTGAAAGAGGTGCCGTTGCCAGCGTGATTCCTACGAGTAATGTGAAAAAGGGGAAGTAATATGGCTGGCTCTGAAAACTCCATGAAAATTCGGGCTTATGCCTTACCGACCAAAGCAGTATAAAAGAGCCTATGATACCGGCAGCACTTAAGAAATCGAACAAACCCGCCTTTCTTAATTTCTCTGTCCCTACCGAACCTTTAAATAAGCGTGTTGTCACAGCCGAAGCCATTATTCCGACGGTAAAATGTCCAAAAAAACCAATGGGATTATAATTTGGCATCCAGAACTTTGCTCCCCCGATCAAGCCAAATTCCCAGCCCTTTTGAAAATTATCAGGCGTCAGGTAAATATGAATCAGCCTGTTGACAAATGCAGTAAAGACGGCTACTCCAAGCCAAAACACCATGGCTTTCCAAAGAGAGTTCTTTTCTCTGATGAGACGGAACATAAGAAACATGAACAGGGGCATCAGAAAATAGCAGAAAACCTCAAAGCTAATGGACCAAAAGGGACCATTGATTTCGTTCGGAAAAAAGGTCCTGTAATTAAAGCCCGCTGTAAAAGTCAGGCCGGTCACTAGCCTGATCCAGAAATGCTCGGACGGAATTTGAAACAATACGACAACAAGGGTACAAACCAGAAAGGAGACATAATAACCAGGAATGATTCTTGCCGCGCGCCGTACTGCATACTGCCTGATATCGGGGAATCCCGCCCCGTTGAAATACTGTTTCCAGAAGGGGTACGCCAGAAGAAATCCGCTTAATACAAAAAATATGCTTACTCCTGAGTTTCCAAGCAGCAGAAAAGACTGTGCTTCCTTGGCTGATGCAGGCAAAGCCTGCGTAAGAAGCTTCTGGGAAGCATGATGGAAGATTACGGCCAGACAAGCCAGGGCACGTATCCCGTCGGCACCACTGATAGCAGGGGTAGGAGCATTCCCGATCATTGATCGGACCTCTTTATCCTCTTTTCCCACCTCAGGATCACTGTTCTGCAAATCAATACTTCTACTAGCCATGTTTACACCCACCGATCGCTTATTTTTCAATGTCGATTTCATAATGAAAACCTGAACCCGTTTCGCAGGAACAAACTAATATGAATTGTAACATACTATGGATAAAATTCAGAGTATATTTTTCAGGTAATTTGGTAGTTTTTCTTTGGAAAACAGCCTGAATGACCATCAACCTGTACGAATATGAATAAGAGATCGCACATAAATATATTATAGAAAATTCCAAAGGTTATGCAGCAATATATTGACTGATGAAAAGGGAGGGATTCGTTATGGCGAAAAAGTTGCCGGCTGCCAAATTCGTACTGGCTGCCAAAGATATAAATGGATTTTTATCCGATTATGGGAAGGGGCTTTTCCATATGCCGGGGAAGGCAGAAGATTATGCCGTTTTATTTGATTCCATCTATCTTCGTCTGGACAAGATGAAAGGCCTGGATAAATTTATAAAAAAAGTCGGTTTAAATAGAAAAGAATGCGGCCTGTATTGGGAAACTCTTTTACTGGACAAATACACACTGTTCGCTGTAGAGTCTTCCAATGGGGATACCCAGGTTATTGAACTCTGCGACGGCAAAAATATCAAATTCCTGGCAACTGCAAGAAAATAGTGCCAACAATTCACAAGTTTTTTTGCTTTATATTGCTTATAGGATCCTCTATCCTGCAAGGCTTCCAATAAAATACTTGAAAGCCTTTATTACCTTCAGGATTAACCATATCATTAAATGCGGCGTCGTTTTCCATAATCAGGATTTTAACACCGTTATATTCCTGATGATAATTACACATAAAAATAATGCCCGGCAGCCGTTCAAAAACTGCAGCGAAGCCAAAAACGGCTGTGGCGGAGTTATACTGTCGGATTCATAAACCCCTTTGATTTTTAATGAATACCAGCACATGGAACCCTCTGTCAAAAAATCACAATACCCATAACGCAGGGGTTATTTCATAATAATGTCGCCCACCCCGTCGAAAATGTAATGGGGAGTGAACGGGAAGTCCAGAATACTCTTTCTTGTTGTGACGCCGCTCAGAACCAGTATTGTATCAATTTCCGACTCAATACCCGCTATAATATCCGTATCCATTCTGTCTCCGATAATAATCGTTTCATCACTTTTGCACCCGATTTTTCTTAATGCATGCCGCATAATCAAAGGATTGGGTTTCCCAATAAAATAAGCCTGTCTGCCTGTCGCCATCTCGATCGGAGCAATCAGGGCTCTTGTAGCCGGAACGATCCCTCCCTCAATCGGGCCTGTCAGATCAGGGTTTGTACCGATCAATTTGGATCCGTTCAATACCAGCTTGATTGCACGTTCTATTTTCTCAAAATTATAACTCCTGGTTTCCCCAACCACAACATAATCAGGGTTTACGTCATTCATGGAGAAACCCGCATCATAGATAGCTTTTGTAAGTCCGGCTTCGCCGATCAGATACGCGCTGCCATTTGGATGCTGGCTGGACAGAAAGCTCGCTGTTGCAAGAGCACTCGTATAAAAATGGCTTTCATCTACTTGAAGTCCAAGTCGTTCGAGTTTTTGCTGCAGTTCCTTCGGAGAACGCTCACTGCTATTGGTAAGAAATAAAAAATTCTTGTTTTCTCTTATCAGCCAGTTGACAAACTCCTGTGCTCCCGGCAAAAGGTAATTGCCATGATAGATCACACCATCCATATCACAGATGAAGCCTTTTTTGTTTCTGATTTCCTGCATAAAATCCTCCTGGGTCTCCCCTTTTTTCAACTGCTATTAATTTACTGGAAATAACAAGGTGATAAATGTCCCCCGCCTCTACATATCTTTTGCTTCAGGAAAAAGCCCGGGTGGCGCCTACTGCTCCGGCTTTCATTTGTTAAGCATATCTCCCGCCCGCCCGGATGCATGTGCGGGCAGCAAGTAAAGCTTGCGACCAGCCTCATTGAAATGCGCGGAGGCAAAAAATTTTTCTGCAGCCGATTCTTTCCTTTTGAACCGGCGCGTTTTAATTATACCACCTTTGGGCATGGATTACATGATAGTGGATTGAGGCCCATAAGCACATCATGTGTCGGCTGATAAAATACAGAATACTGCTAGAATGTACCCTTTATGTATAAATGTTTCGTTTGGGAAAGATTGATGTCAACACCTACATATTTCGAGCTCCCGTAGTCTCTTTTAAATACACGGATTATTGGACTTTCCGGCAGAAAGTTGTTTTGAGCAATAACAACTCCCTTATGGTTTGTGTTAAGTATAACGCCTGTACCTAACGGATAAATGCTCAGATGCCGGATTAGCTTTTCAATAATGGAAGCATCAAAATGACGGCCGGATTGACATGCTATCTCCTTGTATACAAGATCAGGCTGCATTCTTTTTTTATAGACCCGGTCATTTGACATGGCATCATACACGTCAGCCACGGCAACAATTCTGGAAAGAACCGGTATGCTCTCTCCTGAGAGTTTTCTGTTATATCCCGAACCGTCATATTTTTCATGATGGTTCAAGGCTATTGCCGCAGCTTCTTCAGAGATATTGGAGTTCAATAGAATTGCATATCCATAATCCGTGTGCTTTTTTATTTCCTCAAATTCCAGGCCCGTCAGCCGGGAGGGTTTTTTCAGAATCTCCTCGGGTACCAGCAGCTTGCCGACATCATGCATTATCGAGCCCATTCCAAGGATTTTCAGCATTTGTTTGTCCATATTCAAGTCAATGCCCAGAATCAAAGACAACACACATACATTCAGAGAATGCTCGTATGTATAGTTATCGATAGATCTCAGTCTTGAAAGAGTTAAAATGATATCTTTTTTAGAAAGCAACTGCTCAATGATATTGTCAATAATGAAATGGATTTTATCAAACTGGATTTTACCAACTGAATTGAATTTCAACATTGTTTTCTTAATTTGCTTCAAAGCCTGAATCTTGGTATTTTCACATATGATACTATCGACATTCAGTGATTTTTGAAAAGAAACAATTGCCGACTGTTCCTCCTGCTCGTCTGCCTGCTCTTCGTCCTCAATATATATTTCCTTAATACCATTATTTTCGGCATGCTTAATCAGATCAGCTCCAAAGATAGCACCTTTCGGTGCAAGCATGATACCCTTGCTGTTATGAACATCTTTTGCAATAGTAACTCCCGGCTTAACTTCTTCAATCAAAGTCCTCTGCATTTTTTCACCGTAAAGTCTTTATCATTCGTAGTATGCTATTTATTTAAATAGCCATTTTAAAAAAGGATAGTTCTCATCTATAATATAACTTTTTTAGGACAATAACAATATAAATTAAAAATTCAATGAAACCCAGAATTGCTTTTTTAATTGCTTATGGCGTATAAGAAAAGCTACACGCCGGTACTTCCAGACCGGCCGTTGACTAACTGCTCGCCAATGCAGCCTGAATACATGGCACATGGCAGGCATTGAACCATTGCGGGATTAGTCAGGTTAGTTGCTGAGCTCCGCTTGTAGTGGTTGTTTCTGTCGTTTGCTTTTCACATAATTTTCAATTAAATCAGCGGTTAGTTTATCACAATCTACATTCCTCATTTTTGCTTGCATTTGTCGGATATGATTTTTAATTTCTTCATTGGATAAAATATCAAATGATAATTCTTTTAATCTTCCCGGGGTAAGTTTCTCCTGACTTATTTTATATCCGATTTTCTTAGATTCAATTAATTCAGCTGTAATAAATTGATCGTAGCCACCTGGTATCCCAATCATAGGAACACCATTATATATTGAATCATTTACGCTATTCATGCCACAATGTGTTATAAACAAATCCGCATGTTGTAATACATCAGTTTGAGGAACAAAATTATAAATATAAAAATTATTTGGTGCATATGAAAAATCTTTACCTGATAACAAATCCCCGATAGCCATAATAACGCTAACATCTTCATTATTAAATGTTTCGATAACTTTTTTAAACAATTCTTTGCGGCAATCTCCTAATTCAGTCAAAATTGTACCAAAAGAAACATATATTATTTTACCATTCATCTTATTATAGGGAATTTTTAAGTTAATCTTGTCTTGTGTACTTGATGCGCCAACAAATTTAAATCTATCATCAAAATCTTCAGCATCAGGTTGCATATCTTTGAGCGTATGTACAATGTTCAACGGAGGAATGTTGTAAATTATTTCATTTCCTATGTTATCCGTTGCAAACTTAAATCCATTTTTTTTCATAGTTTTAAATACAGTATTAACAATATCTATAGCGAGGACATTTTGTTGACAGTTCTTTTCACTTCCGTGATATACCCTGTTTATAAGCCTTTCATTGAAAGCAAAGTTTGCAAAATATCTTATTATACATGTTTCATTTGTTTTTAATAAATAGTAAAAGGGGAAAGCAAAATAATCATATACAACGGCATCATAATTCTTTGCATACTTATATGCGTCTTCAACTAATAATGCAAAGATTTTATCCATACTTAAATTAGAATTTTCTGCATTGCTGTTAATATCAAAATCAATAAAATTAGCATTCGTAGAATTAATTACATCTTTTATTCTGGGAATATTTGCCGAGCTTGATACAATATCAACCTTATGTCCTCTTTTAACCAGTTCAGATATAAATCCGATAGTTGGTATATTATCTCCATAACAAGGCATGTTAACTACTAGTATGTTCATAAAATAACCCCTCCTTGATTAAAATGAATACTTGCCCGCTAATTCGTACCTCCCCGCCTCCTTTAATACAGTTGATAAATTGGCATAAACTAATGATGTTAGTTTTTCTATTTCTTCATTTGTTATAGTTCCTTTTTCCATCGCAAATTTTGTACACTCAAAAAAAGCTTCCATATGAGTTTCAGCGAAGTCTTGATAAAAGTTCTCCATGCCTGCAGCAGTGCTCAATGATGTGCCTTTTGCAGTTTGAGGTATTCTATATTTACTTGGTATTTCTTTAATAAATTGAAAAATTGCTCCATGTGCAGAGTAGAGCATCCATGTGTATGAATCCTCTGACGATCTTTTTTTAGGGAAAGGAACATTTTTGGCAACGTCAATTTTTACACTTGTAGTAGAAGTTAAGTTGATATACATTTTTTGGGTAGCAATAATCTTCCATACATCTTTGCCAACGGATGGGTCATCATTATTTGAAATTATTTTTTTAATATGGTAAGGGAATTTTTCCGTTCCAATTTCATTTCCATATTCATCAATTGGTATAAAAGGCGAATACACCACATCCACATTTTGTGTTTGAAAAATTTCTTTTGTTGCTTCAACTCGCTTGGGATGGGATAAATCGTCAGAATCCAGAAATAATATTATGTCACCCCCTAATTTATATGCTAATTCAATACCAATGTTTCTGGAAATTCCGGCGCCCAAATTGGAATCATTATTATGGTATATTATTGGTTGCTTTTGTTGTCCAATAACATAGTCTACATATTCATCCAAAAATTTATTTTTCGAATTATCATTAACTAAAACGATAGACCACTCTTGACATGTCTGCCTAAAAATGCTATCCATAGCCTGTTTAAAATACTCTAATTTTTCAAGATTGTTCTCCTCAATATGTATTGGAATGACAAAAGCACATAAATAATGTTCTTTTGTTAACTTCATCGTAATTATCCTCCTTTGACAAGATTCGCGGATTGCTTTCTTTTTAGCACACTAATAAGTCTGAGGCAGCATTCTCTGTCATACTTCACTGCATTTTGAAAATGTTCGATCAGGAGATCAATATCCTTTGTATTATTTAGAACACTGTATTTAATTGCCTTATTTCTTAACTTTAAAAAAACATTTTTCAATTTAGAGTAATCCTCGTAACAGATGTCATTTTCTTCTAAAAAGCCACTATTTATTAAATATCTTACCCTTAATCCCATGATTACCTTATGTTCATACATTAATTGAAAAATTCTTAACCTAAGTTCCTTATGTTCAGTCACATATTTTAGTAAATATTCTATAGCATCTATGCCATAATAACAGATATAATTACCGTCAACTCCGCAGGATGGTTTTGAATAAATATATCTTTCCAATCCGTCTATGATTTGTTCCATATTCAATGTATCTGTCACTGCATGGTGTTTTTTTGAAATCAATCCGATATCACTAATACATTCTGCTTTTGGATCCCTGCGATATGCCTCTCTTAATTCCTCAAATTTACATGCTAATGTTTTGCAATCAATGCCATAATCGACAATTATATAAAATTCTCTTTTCTCCAGACAGTAACCGACAAGCTCTAATTCATGTGTCATATGATAGGAGGTGTTAAAATTTTTTATATAGTATCTGTCAGCAAATACTATAACAGAATTTTCGATGTTAATAATATCAATAGCATATTTTATGATATCCCCATTATAATCACTTTCCAATATATCATCCCGTAAAATTCTCGACTCATCCCTATGGAATGCCTTCCTAAATTCATCGAAAGTACATGTAATAACCTCATATCGGCCATTAGTAAAGTTATCCGAAATATATAGTTCCTCATTTTCCATGTCGTATCCAACGATGAACATTCTATGTATAAAGTGGAATTTATCATATTCATAGAGCTTTTTTATATATAGCCTGTCAATATAAACATATAGACACTTATCCTCATCAACAGACTCGGTTACAAACTCGATAATGTCTTCATATCTGCAATTTATATCATATGATGGTATCGAGCTATAGGTAAACAATGGACATTGGCTAAGCAGTTGTTCATGATTATCAAATGATAAAAAATTTTCCCAATCTGGTATCAGTCTTATCTGAATGAAATTATTTAAAATCCATGGATTGAAATCGTTTTCTATTAAAGAAAAAATAAATCCATATTCCGGATAACAGCTTATTGTCGGATATTTATCCAATATATTTTTTTTAATAGAAAACTCCTCTCTGCCGATGGAATGGCTTGTGAAATTTGTTTCCAACTGGATAGTAATACAGGCTGTAAATATTATAGTAATTCTTGTCTAATTTGTCAATATAGCGACTATTTTATCCATTCCATATACCATTCATAATGCTGTATGCCAATAATTTCGGTGTGGGATTCTCAAATATCTGTGTGATCTCGGCAGTATAACCTTCTTTTTCCAAAGCCATTTCCAGTTCGACCACCGTGATTGAATGGCCTCCCAATTCAAAGAAATCATCATCAATGCCTACCTTTTCAACTCCGAGGATCTCACCAAAGATACGACAGATCACTGTTTCTGTTTCATTCTCTGGTGCGGCATATCCCCTTTCACGCTTGCCTGAAATCTCCGGGAGCGCACTCCTGTCCAGTTTTCCGTTCTTTGTAACAGGAATGCTATCGATCTGCAGCATATACGGCGGGATCATGTATGAGGCCAGGCTCCTTCCAATTTCCCTCCTGATCCCGTTCAAGTCAAGTTCCACATCTGATACAAGATATGCATGGATTGCCGCTTCTCCCTTGAGATCTTCTCTTACGATTACTACTGCTTCCTTCACAAGTCCGTTCTCCAGGATCACATTCCTGATTTCCTCCAGCTCGATCCGGTGTCCACGGATCTTGACCTGTTCATCCATACGTCCGAGGCAGTCGATCCTTCCATCCGGAAGCCATCTCGCAATATCTCCGGTCCGGTACTGTTTCCCTTCTCCAAATGGATTATCCATGAACCTTTCCTCCGTCAACTCCGGACGGTTCAGATAACCTCGGGCCACCCCTTTTCCAGCTATGCATAATTCACCCGGCACACCAATTCCACAGAGTTTCCCTTCATTCACTATATAAACCTGCGTGTTGGTGATCGGCCTTCCTATGGAAATGTCTTCCCCGTTCTCTTCTTCACCAATGATTCCTGCCGTGGACCATACCGTTGTTTCCGACGGGCCATATACATTTTCCAGCACTGCACTGCTGTATTTCCGGATCTGCCTTACCACATTCCCGCTTACTTTCTCTCCGCCCAGCAGGATAAACTTCAGCTGCTTCAGGTATTCCCTCCGTTCTTCATCCATCAGGTACAGCTTCATCCGGCTCGGTGTCGTCTGAAGGATCTGGATCTCATACTCCAGTACCAGCTTTTCAAATGCCGCCGTGTTCTCCTGGGCATTCCGGTCAGCCAAGTACACAGTCATTCCATTTATCATGGTCAGAATCAGTTCTGTTACATGGATATCAAAGGTAACATTGGTCACTGCGGCAAGCCTGTCATATCCCTTTTCGAATGCGGGATGCATGATTCCATATTTGTGTTCCATACAATAGTTTGCCGTATTGGAATGTTTCACCATCACACCCTTGGGCTTTCCGGTCGTTCCCGATGTATAGATGCAGTACAGGATATCCTCCGGTCGATTCACGTGCTCCGGATTTTCCGCCACGCCTTCCCAGACTCCGCTGTCCGCAAGGTCTGTCACCGGGATATCCGGACCCGTCACTGTCATGTCCGCATGGTATACCAGCACCGCCTTCGGTGCACAATCCTCCAGCATATATCGTATCCGTTCTTCCGGATATTCCGGGTCAACCGGCACATACGCTCCTCCGGCCTTGATAATGCCGTAGATTCCCACTACCGTTTCAATGCTTCTCTCAGTTATCAGAGCCACAAAGTCATCCGGTCCCACACCTGCTTCTCTCAGCTTATGAGCCAGTATGTTTGCTTTCTCATTCAGTTCCCTGTAGGTGAGTTTTTCTTTTCCAAATACCAGGGCGGTCCGATCCGAAGTCCTTGATACCTGCTCCTCAAACAGTTCAACAACGGTCTTCTCCTTCGGATACTCCGCTTCCGTATCATTGAACACCCCAAGTATCTCTTGCTTTTCCTCTGCCGTGGCTGTCCCGATATCCCGGATCAATATCCCTTCCTCTCCGGTTACCTGCTCAAGTACTGCAATATAATGGTCAAGCATCCTCGATGCGCTCTCTTCCTTAAACAAGTCTGTGCAGTATTCCAGCGCGATTCCGTACTCTCCCTCATATTCCCATATGGTAAAGGTCAGGTCGAATTTCGCTGCTGTGCTCTCCTGTTCACTTACCTGCATCCCTGTTCCTTTCAGGTTCAGC
>JAEWQC010000153.1 GCA_023399355.1 Bacillota bacterium
ACAACTTTTTTGGTCGCTCCTATACTGCGGAATGTTCCAATTACCGGCAGTCGATCTAAAGTTATTACCTTGTAGCTGCTGTATATGATAAAGACACTTATGGTCAGGGAGAAAAAGCTAATTAGGAAAAATGGCATGGACTTTTGCCTTGCATCGGCTGTAATTTGTACTTCGTTTATAATCCCGGACACGCGATATCCGCTGTCAGGAAGTGCCGCCGTCAACTCGTTTACCAAATTGGCAGTAGGAACACCCTCGGCAGGTTTTATTAAAATCTCGCTAAACCCATTCATTTTTCTTAAAAGTTTGTCCAGTGTGGATAGAGGCAGAAGAGCTGTTGCACCTCTTGTATGCCGCAAAAAAGTAGTATCATAGGCGGCAATTTCAGCTACTTCAAAGCTGACAGGGTTTCCACCTATTTGAAGCGTAATGGTATCGCCTTTTTTAATGCTGTATTTCGAAGTAAACCGATCGGGCAGAATGATTTTGTTGCCGGAGAAGTCAGAGATTTCCCCTCCATCAATCAAGCGTGGCTTGTTAATCTGGTTAAGCTGCGAAAGGTCAGCTGCAATCAGGTCAACTGTTTCATAATAGCCTTTTTCGTGATACAGGGAATTCCCCTCCAGCATACCGACACTTGCCCCGATAGAAGATAAGTCTGGAATATCATTGATATGGACGCTGTTCGTGTCGTTTGTGGCTGTAACGGAAATCGTTGCGCTTCCTGCCAAACCCTGTGCCATTTTCCGCTGTGCTCTTTCGTAGGATGCACCTATAGAAAAAGACACAAGCAGCAATGTAGTGGATAGAAGTATAGACAGCAGCATAACGGCTGTTCTGGTTTTGCGCTCATTTACATTCGTAAAAATATATTTTATTATAATTTTCAAGCAAACTCCTGCTTTCTATTGGAAACAGGTCATATTGCAGCCTGTTCCAATGTGTTTTCTATTGCTTTCAAAAAAGTTCTGGCGGTGAGTGTTGCCTCTGAAACAGGTTCAACATTCAAAGCTTGCCCGAAGCATAAATCATCAGCACTTTGTATACGATTGACAGCACCTTTTTCAATTTCGTTTTCCCACCTCCTATAAACAGATAAAAAGGTTGGCAGTTATCCTAATAAAATGATAACCTGCCAACCTTAATCTACTTTTCAGGCAACCTTAATTAACCTTAATTTATGGTGAACTTCATTTGAAAAGCAGTCCCGATACCCGGTGTGCTGGATGCGGAAATTGTACCTCCGTGAAGCTCGACAATGCTTTTGGCAATGGCAAGCCCCAAACCTGTTCCTTCCGGATTATGGCCCGTACTGCTTCCCCGATAGTAACGTTGAAAGAGTCGGCCCGTTTCCTCTGCGGTCATTCCCTTTCCATTATCGGCTGCAACAATTTGAAGTATCTTATCTAAGACGGAAATTTGCAGGGTGATTTCCGTATTTTCATCCCCATGTACAAATGCATTGAGGATTAAATTCTGGAATGCTCTTGTTAAAAGCGTTTGATCAAAAGAAAACGGAACCGTTTCCTCCGTAGTTTCAAAATGAATCGTACGGCGCTCATATTCAGGATTGTTTAGAATATCAATTACCACTTCCTTTAAGAAGCGGATAAAATTTTGCTTTTGTCGTTTCAAGGGGATCATGCCATTTTCCAATTGATAGGTTAATTTCAAATCGTCAATCAACGTTTCCATATAAGCAATGTTTTTTAACATGATCTGTGCATATCGTTCGCATTGTTCCCCGGTTTTGGTGCCATGCTCCTGTAATATCTCAGCATAGCCTTTAATAGGTGATAAAGGTGTTTTTAGATCATGGGTGATATTGGAAATCCATTCTTTGCGCATTTTTTCTGTCTGCTGCTGGAGCTTGTCGCTTGCCTTAATCTCCGTGTCCAAGGTGTTCAGATTGTCATATATGTCCCTGAAAGCACCGTGATTTTGGATGGGAAGATAACTGCGTGTTGAAATTTCCCGGATGGAAGTGGTAAGACGGCTCATTATTCGCGTTGTCCAAAATCCATAGATAATTCCCGAAACAAGAACAGCCATAAACAGGATCCCGACAATGAAGATGATAATTGTTTTCCCGCCTGTAAATCTTTGTCCATTCAAATACATGGTTACTTTTAAAATTTTTACAGGGAAATGGAGGATATAAGTATAGTCGTACCCATTGTGTGTAACTGCTCCAATAAAAGAAGTGGTTTCGCCATTTTCCAATTGTCCTGTTTGGTAAAGATGAAAAAGTTCAGTGTTGGAGTAGACATCGTCAGCCTGTTCCGGTTTCTGATAACTGCATATTTCATTACCCGAATGATCCAGAATTTGCAGTCCTATGTCCTTCTCCTGCAATAGCTCTATTCCAGCCTGTTTGACCTGTGGTCTATCCTTAATAAAGATAATCTGCTTCCTGAAATCCTCTGTAAACAATTTCGGCCAATCGCTCTTTATAGTTGAACCGCCCGGTGTTTGAACGGTAACCAATAAATAAAAAAGGCTAATCGCCGCGATAATCACGCCAAGCAGCGACAAGAAAAAAATCAGGTAAATGTGAAAAATGGTGCGATAGCCGGATTTCTTCATCTAATCAATCCTTTTCTTCAGCTTGTACCCCAAGCCTTTCACGGTAATCAGCTGCTGCGGGTTTGAGGGGGTATCCTCAATCTTTTCACGAATATGCCTGATATGCACCATAATGGTGTTATCACAAATGCTGCTGTATTCTCCCCAGACCTGTTCATACAGGCGTTCTTTGCTGATGATTTTATCGGCGTTCTCCATTAGGTAAGACAATAGCAGAAATTCACGCCCTGTAAGGCTGATTTCCTGTCCTGACTTATACGTCCGGCAGCTTTCCCTGTCAAGAGAAAGAGGGCCAACACTCAAAATATCGTTACAGCTTAGATTGGGTACAGCCTGATACTGTTGACGGCGAAGCTGTGCTTTGATGCGGAAGACAATTTCGCGTGGGCTGAATGGTTTGGTAATGTAATCATCACCGCCGCAGGATAGGCCAAGAATTTTATCTACATCATCATTTTTGGAAGAAAGGAACAATATTGAACAATAAGAAAATTCTCGTATTTTTCTGCACACCTCCAAGCCGTCAAGGTCCGGAAGCATAATGTCCAAAATAACAACATCAGGTTGAAATTCCCGACAAATATATAACGCGTCCATTCCAGTGTACGCTTTCCTGATGGCCTGAAAACCATCTTGCTGCAATACTTCCTGCATCATATCAACAATATCCTTTTCGTCATCTGCCAGTAATATTTTCCCATCCATTCCTGTCACCTTCTTTCAGTCTCGCGCTGCCACCTTTATAGAGCCATTATATGTGGTCAGGCGAATAATATCAACAAAGACCTATGTTAATCCATGGATAAAATACTACGGCTGGACTACCGGGACGGTGAATATCACCATCCCGGTGTCCCAGCCGTGTTTGCCAGAGATACTTTTCCGGACACTTATCAGGGACTGAGTTCGAGTTAGTTGTCGGTTTCAAAATATAGTTGTCGAGAATGAAATTGAACATATTTCTGAAATTAATTGCCGCCTGTGATACCCAGCAGGCCTTCCAGCAATGTCTTGTTTTGCAGCACACTCTTGTCTTCAGGGCGATACTTCCGGGCTTGTTCATTATGTTCATAAGATTTATGATAATCTCCCAGATTGTAATAACAGACACACAGCTGCAAATGCGGATACCAGGTATAATAAGCAATATAGATAAAGCTCCAGCGATCAGGATCCGGGATTTGCTGAGCAGCTGACTCATACCAGAAGGCTGCTGTCCTGAAATCTCTCTTCCTGTGAAAAATGTAGCCTATACGACTGCAGGCTTCAGCCCTAGGAGCGGAAAACCGGAAGGATTCCGTCAAGGATGTCAGTTCGTTGTCCATGTCGTTAAGATAACGGTAACAGTCCGCCTTAAAAATACAGGCAAATATCTTATCTTCCACCCATCCTTCTTTCATGGCTATGTTCTTATTATAGCTTTCGATCGCCTTTTCATAATGACCGTTTTCTCTTAGTTCATTTCCATAGTAAAAACAGTCTCTTGCTGAGAATGTATCTCCCCGCTCAATTTTGCCTTCATAAATGGAAATGGTGCGGCCTACAGCGTGGCGGACTTTCTTATGGGTTACAGAAACATCTGAATTGATGACCTTTCCAGATACATTCAGATATTGATGGCAGTCTCCCTGCCATGTATAGTTCTTTTCTCTCTTCAACAGGCGGTGGCGCCGGTATCTTAATGTAACATTTCCATATTCATCCGTACCCGCATCGTAATACATAGATACGGCGTCAACAGATGGATCCAGACTCTCTTTCAATTCTTTCAGCTTGACCTGATCCTTTTCCAGCAGTACATCATCTGCATCCAGGTATAGAATATACTCCTTTGTAGCATATTTGAAAGATTCATTTCTTGCTGCCGCGAAGCTGTTGATCCATTTGAAGTCAAAAATACGATCCGTATATTGTGCCGCAATTTCTTTTGTCCGGTCCGTTGAACCCGTATCTACAATATTGATCTCATCGACGATGTCTTTGGCTGTATCCAGGCAGCGTGCAAGTAATTCCTCCTCGTTTTTTACAATCATACATAGGCTAATAGTGATCATTTACTCATTCCTTTCTTTTGACATCCACATGATAAAATTAGCAGCGGATAAAGAAAAAGATGCCTGCCTTGTGGAAGGCATCTCTTTCTATTATATTAATTTAATTTTAGAATGTTCATTTGTGCTCCCACTGAAGGTGAAGCTCTTGTTGTGAAGGAAGTCGCAGAGTTATTTCTCAGAGTGATCCTGTTTCCTGCTGTAAGGTCCAATATTGTTGAACCTCTTACATTATTAGTAAGAATTGATACTGCTAACGGCGTTGACGGATAGACCGTTCCATTTACAGTAACCGCCAATGATGCCCCTGTAGGAACCGATGCTATAGAAATACCATATTCAATCTCATAATTACCATCTGATGGTATTCCAAAACCTGTAGCTCCTGCAACGTGAGTGATGCCTCCAACCAACGGTCCGTTGTTGGTGAAATGAATATCTGCGCCTCCCAAAATAGTCGCAATGGAACCGGTTGCAAGCAAGTATGAACTAGCAAATGCTTCCAGATTAATTCCTGTAGGGCCTGTAGGGCCGGTAATGCCGTTTGGGCCAGTCACTCCTGTAGCTCCGGTAGCTCCGGTGGCTCCTGTAGCTCCGGTCACTCCGGTGGCTCC
>JAEWQC010000196.1 GCA_023399355.1 Bacillota bacterium
CAATACAGGAGAGGAAGGGCTGTACTATGCTGCATTTGGAGCGACCTGGCAGGCTTTGGTAAATGGTTTTGGCGGTATAGGCCTGAAACCGGGTGGAATAGACATAAGTCCGAAGTTGCCGGAAAAGTGGAAATCCCTCAGGTTTAACATAATATATCAAGGAAATACAATTGCGATATCTATTTCAACCGGTTGTGTTACAATATCCTTCAAAAACCGGAAGGAGGCTTGCAATGCCAATATAAGTGTTAATGGCGGAGCCGTTGACTTATCCGGGTATTATGGAAATGAAATTTCTATTACTCTTTGATTTTAAATTATTTGCGGGTAAATATTATGAATAAATCAAGCCGGATAATAAGATGGGAGATGAACATGATGCAGCGTGCTGAAAGTATCCATCATATACCCAATAAAGTAGGACCGGATGTGAAATTAGGGCAGGAGAGGGCTCCCTCATACCCGGTCCAGGGTGATTTTGTTTTGGTAAATGCAATCATAAAACCGGAAAGCGGCGGATATGAAACCTATGTTGAATGGACAGTAAACGGTCAGGCAATGCAACCTGTAAAAGGCATGTATATAAATGACTATGCAGACAACATACGGTATTACAGGTTTGAACTCGGAATGTTTAATGAGGGGGATCTGGTAAAATACAGAATAAAGGCTGATAATGAAGACGATACCGTAAGTTCAAGAGAGTTCAGCTTCAAAGTATATAATAAGTACATGGCAGAAGGACTTGATTCCGTTGAGCCGGTGTCCGGCGGGCTAAAACTTCAGTTTTCAGGCAAGGGCAATTGTACATTTCCGCTCCTGTATCTTTGCTTTGAAAATGGTAATTTGAAGATCACAATAACATCATCCTGTGATTTTGAAAATAACAGCAGTGCGGTTGTATCCAGCCGGCAGGGTGACAAGACCTATGTTTGCCAGGATAAGGTTTCGGGAAAGAAAGCAGTGATTGACTGTAATGCGTCGAAAATTTATATAAAAGATGAAAATGATAATACTTTATTGGAATCGTATGGCGGACCTGTTGGTTTTTTAAGTTTTATTGGCAGTTCAGACGGACAAATACACAGCCTTGAGCTTAATTTCAAGGTCAGCAGCAATGACTATTTCGGATTTGGCGAAAAGTTTGACAGCTTGAACCAAAAGGGGCTTAAGCCAAAGACCTATGTGTTTAATCAACCTTGTAACCAGAATGAGAAGACCTACATACCTATCCCGTTTTTCTTCACGGAAAAAAGTTACGGAATGTTCGTGGATACCAGCTACCAGGTGGATTTTGAACTGGCGGCAGACAGGCACGATCTGCTTAAGATCAGCTCCAGGACCAATCCGGATAAACCTTGTCTCGATTTGTATGTATTCTTTGGGCAGCCCAAAGGCATCCTGCAAAAATTCCTGGGCGTCACAGGAGCTCCAAAACTGCCTCAGAAATGGGTGTTCGGACCGTGGATTTCAAGTAATGGCTGGAATACCCAGAAGGAGACCATGAGGCAGATCGCATTGATGAACAAGCATGAAATACCTTCTACAGTTGTTGTTCTTGAAGCATGGTCTGATGAACATACATTTTACTTGTTTAACGATTCCGTATATGAAACGGTTGATGGTGGAGAAGCCCTGAGGTATAAGGACCTAAGGTTTTCTGATGATGGCAGGTGGCCTGATCCCAAGGGTATGGCTGACTACATGCACGAGAACAACCTGAAGCTGGTACTCTGGCAGATACCGGTAATAAAACACAAGTCCAATCCAACATTAGTCCAGCATATGAGCGACAGACGTTATGCCATAGATGAAAAATTATGCATCACGTACAGCGACGGTACGCCGTACGTCATAAATTACGATTGGTTCTCGGGCAGCATGATGCCGGACTTTACAAACCCGGCGACAAGAAAATGGTGGGCTCAAAAAAGAAAGTACCTGGTTGAGGACATCGGCGTAGATGGATTTAAGACAGACGGCGGTGAATTCATATTTGATGACGATGTGGTTTTTTATAATGGTGAAGACGGTGCACAGGTGAGGAATAAATACCCCGAGTACTATATTTCAACCTATCATGAGTATATGAAGGAAGTTGTAACATTCAGCAGAGCAGGATCTACGCGTTCGCAGAGATATCCCATATACTGGTCCGGAGATCAGGGGTCTACATTCAGGGAGTTCAGGAGTTTAATCAGAGCAAGTCTTTCAATCAACATCTCAGGCAACCCGTTCTGCGGCCTTGACCTGGCCGGATTTTCAGGAGAAATTCCAACGCCCGAGTTGTTTATACGCGGCGCACAGTTTGCTGCATTCTCCCCGGTTATGCAGTTCCATTCAGAATCAAGCAATGACAGAAGTCCTTGGAATATGGCGGAGAGAACAGGAGAAAAAAGGATACTGGATATTTATAGAAAGCTTGCAAGAGTAAGAATGAATTGCATCCCATATATTTATAACGAGGCAAGAAATGTTTCACAGAACTCCGAGCCTTTCATGAGACCGTTGTTCATTGACAATCCTGAGGACAGCAATGCTTATGGCAGCGAGTTTGAGTACATGTTCGGAAGAAGCCTGCTGGTGGCACCTATAACTGAAGAAGGCATCTGGCAGAGGGACATATACCTTCCAAAGGGTGAATGGATAGACTTCTGGAATGGAAATGTGTATGAAGGAAACAGCAGTATGAGGTATACCTGCAGTCTTGACATCATTCCTGTTTTTATGAAAAGGGGCAGTATTATTCCTCTGAACCTGAATAATGATTTTGAAATCGGAGGACGCATCAATAATGATCTGAATACTTACGAGAACCTGTGCTTCATAATGACGGGCAGACTTGAGAGCGGGTTCGAGTTCTGCGATGATATCGGGAACAGAGTTTTATTCATAGACAATAAGGGCAGGCTTGAAATAAACATGCCGGGGACAACCGGCAGGATATACCTGCTGTCGGATAAGGAACTTGACGGCTATACACGGCAGAGCACAAAAATAATTAATGGAACATGTTACTGCATATATGAGATTAAAAGTCAGAGATAGCTTAAAATTTGGGAAGATGAGGTCGGTAGAATTGGGCAGTTTTCTGAAAGGAATCATATTTGATCTGGATGGTGTGCTTACAGATACATCCAGGTATCACTATCTTGCATGGAAAAGTATTGCCGACAATCTGGGCATTCCGTTCGACGTGAAGATTAATGAAAGATTGAAGGGCGTGGACCGGATGGCTTCTCTTGAGATTATCCTGGAGAAAAGTACGGCTGGATATTCTCAAAAGGATAAGTTGAGAATAACGGAGGCTAAAAATAATTATTATCTGGGCCTCATCAACAGTATTTCCCCGGCTGATCTTTATCCTGGGGTTAAACGGTTATTTGAAGAAATAAAGGCAAATGAAATCAGGACAGCGTTAGGTTCAGCAAGTAAAAATGCAGCGGTAATCATTAAAAGACTTGGAATTGAGCATTACTTTGATGAAATTGTTGATGCAAACCTGATAAATAAAAGTAAGCCTGACCCGGAAATTTTCATTAGGGCTGCGGATATGATTGGCTTGAAACATTTCGAGTGCGCCGTCGTCGAGGATTCCGCGGCAGGTATCAGGGCTGCCGGCTCAGCCGGAATGCTGGCAGTCGGTATCGGGAAAAAAGAAAATCTGCCTGGTGCGAATTTGATTTATCCGTGCATAGCAGATTTGAAACCAAGCGATCTGGAACTATATGCATCGACGGCGCAGAATAGATATGTATACGGTCTGGCTGACTGAAAGGTATGAATAATAACAATGGGTATTTATTATTACATGGCCAAAATGAAAGTACTGGTTTCATTTACATACAGGTTTGAGGTCTTTGCAGCAATCGGGACAAATCTCATATTTATGCTCTCAAGCATATTCCTTTGGAAAGCCGTTTACAGGGGAATTGATACCGCCGCTGGAGTGAACGAGTCTCAGATGCTTTCATATGCAGTTGTTGCAGTCATGCTTGCTTCCTTCTACAGTGTGAATGTAGAGTTTACCCTGCATGAACGGATAAGGCAGGGAAGTATAGCAATCAACTTTTTCAGGCCTGTTAACCTGCTTCTGGGTTATCTTGCGGAAGATGTTGGCCAGTCTGTCGGTTCACTTGCAAATAAACTTTTGCCGCTTGCCTTGATAACCGTTGTGTTTATACAGGTTCCGGCGCCGGCAGGTATTGCAGCGGGTCTTTTGTTTATACTTGCCGCAGTGTTTGGATTTTTGATTCTATGGACAATAAGCGCACTTATTGGAACATTATGCTTCTGGTATGTCGATCTGGGAGATATCGGCACGATCAGGGACGGCATCATCCTTCTGCTCTCAGGCAAATTGATCCCATTGTGGCTGTTCCCCGAAGGGATGCAAAAGATAATATGTTTCCTCCCGTTCCAATACATTTACCAGACTCCCCTGGGGATATACATCGGACAGCTGCGAGGAGAGCAGATTGCGTATTCATTACTTATTCAATTATTCTGGATAGTAATACTAACGGCACTCTTGTGTTTTTCATGGGGAAAGGCCCAAAAATGCGTTCTGATTCAGGGAGGTTAGTCCATGGCACTGATAGAGGTGGAAAATATTGTGAAAGAATTCAAGGTGATCAAAAAGAAAAAAGGAGTGAAAGGATCTGTTGCAGCTCTGTTCAAACCTGAGAAATTTACCGTGCGTGCAGTTGATGATATCAGCTTTGAAATCGAAGAGGGCGACATTGTCGGCTATATAGGGCCGAATGGGGCAGGAAAGAGCACAACGGTAAAGATGCTGACCGGCATATTGTACCCTACATCGGGTTCCATAAGAATTGGAGGGATTTCGCCACAACACGACAGAAAATCTGTCGTAAGGAAACTTGGTGTGGTATTTGGTCAAAGAACCCAGCTTTATTGGGATTTGAGGCTTGGTGAAACCTTTGAGCTTCTTAAAAGGGTTTATAATGTAGAGAACAGTAAATATGAAGAAAACTTGAGACTGATGAACGAGGTTTTGAATATAAATGAATTCATGAACATCCCAGTAAGGCAGCTTTCCCTTGGACAGAGGATGCGCGGGGATCTTGCAGCCGCTATGATCCATTCGCCTTCGATCCTTTTTCTTGACGAGCCAACTATCGGACTCGATATAGAAGTCAAGCATTCCATCAGGCGACTGATAACTGAAATCAACAGGCAGCAAGGGGTTACGGTCATACTTACCACCCATGATCTTGACGATGTCGAACAGCTTTGTAAAAGGCTCATCGTGATCAATCACGGCAAGATTGCAGAGGATGGCCCATTGCAGGATATCATCGACAGGATGGCACCTTACCGCATACTGGCTATAGAGCTTGCCAAGCCTCAGTTTGACTTGTTTCATCCGTCGGCGGAAGTAATAAGGAATAAAGATCTTCAAGTCTGGTTCAGATTTGATAAAAACAAGATTTCGGCATCTGACCTTATTTACGATTTGTCAAAGGTTTACGCCATCAGGGACTTAAGTGTCAAGGAACCCGACATTGAGGACATGATCAGGGAAATTTACGGGAATACAATGATAGCCGGCAGTTTACCGGAACAACTGCAGTATATAAAATGAAAGTTGGGAGGAGCCGGATTCATGCGTAGTCGAGTGGGGAATTATGCTTCGGTGGCGATATATACATTCAAACTTTCAATTCAGCGGAAACTGGAATATCCGGTTGATGTAATTTCCTGTTTCCTCATGATACCTATGATGTATGGCAGCGGAGTGCTGCTGTTGTATTTTATGGTTAAGAATTTCCAGTCTGTCAACGGCTGGACATTTCCCCAACTGACTTTCATTTATGGGCTTGGAAACATAAGCCACGCACTGATGATGGTCTTTGCAGCACAACTTTGGGGTATGGAAAACTATATCCTGCATGGTGATTTCGACCGTATGCTCCTGAGACCTTTAAATGTTTTTTATCAATTTCTGACAAGCGAAATTAATTTCATTGCACTGATGGATTTCATTACGGCAGGAGTTATATTTTCTTACGGCTGCCGCCTGGTTGCATTCAACTGGTCTGCAGGCAATATCATCAAGGTTGTACTGGTGATAATCGGTGCGGCATTAATCCGCTATTCAATATTTACAGTGCTTTGCACCATATCCTTCTGGACAAAGAAGAGCCAGCCGCTTATTTATCTTGCAACAGAACTGCTCGACAGAACGACTCTCTATCCTATTTCAATCTATCCATTCTTTCTACAGTTCATATTCACATTCTTTGTCCCAATTGCATTCATCAGTTTTTATCCCGCCTGTGAGCTGCTGGGACAGGATGACCGTTTTGCCATACCATTGGGATTGTCGGCCTGGACGCCGGTAATCGGAATACTCATTATCATACCAACTGTTCTTTTATTCAATTATGCCTTGAAGAACTATGAAAGTTCGGGGTCATAATTCTTTTATATCAGGATTAACCAATGCCGGAGCTATGATTTACTATCCACTATTGGCTGATATGCTCAATATTGTGTTGACACCAAGTGCCAAGTATATTATTATAAGGCCATAACATAATAATTCTGGGGAGCTGGATTAATCCGGCTGAGAGGGAACTGAACCGTTCCGACCCATCAAACCTGAGACGGATAATGCCGGCGGAGGGAGTATATTTTAGCTTTATAAACGAACCCTTCCTTTCTGTTTCAGATTGGAGGGTTTTTTGTACCCCGGTAAATAAAACGGAGGGTTAATTATGAAGAAACAAAACACATGGATGCTGGTTGAGGGCAGCATGATGATCGGTCTGGCAATCGTACTCAGCGAATACGTCAAGATCCTTAAAATGCCGATGGGCGGATCTGTCACATTGGGCGGAATGGTTCCCATCTTTCTGTTCGCTTACAGATGGGGGGGGAAGCAGGGCATATTTGCAGGGATCGTCTTCAGCATACTGGATTTTATTATAGGCGGTGTCTACTCGCTGCATCCTGTATCAATCATCTTTGATTACCCTGTGGCCTATGGAATACTTGGAATCGCAGGCTTTTTCAAGAAAACACCTGTTGGACTTGTCACAGGAGTGTTTGCTGGAATACTCGGACGATTCATCTCCCATACGTTTTCAGGTGTGGTCGTATATGCAAGCTTTGCTCCCGAAGGTCAGTCGCCGCTGCTGTACTCGATCCTCTACAACGGGACATATCTGCTGCCTGAGTTTTTCATCACCGTAGTCCTGACAGTCCTGATACTTAAATACATCAAGCTGCCCGTACCCAGAAAGGCAACCGCCTGACCCGACTCCTGACATCACTGAAAGCGTGATAATCCAGGTATCAGCAAGAGGACGACAATCCAGGTATCAGCAAGAGGACGATAATCCAGGCAGGGTAAGTCATTGCGGAGAATGTTAAAAAGAACGGGTTTTACTTTGAATGTAAAGCAAAACCCGTTCTCCCTGTCATTTTTTATATTCTTTTTTTCTACAGCTTTTTCTCAATTGCTTCTCTCTGCATCTTTTCTACAGCCTTTATTCTGCTACTTTCGCTTTGAGACTTTCTTCGTATCAGTGCCACGAGGCAAAAGATATCCCCCGCCTTTATAGGTAGTGGGTACCGATTTGGCATTCAGGCGGCAAGCATCTCTCCCGTCTTATAGAAACGCAGCTACGGTAAGAAAATCTTTCTACAATCGAAGAAATTTCTTTGAATCAATGTGTTATAAAATTTCTTCAGCCATGTTTCAATAATCTTTCTTTGATCACCCGCGCTACATAGACGCCGCTTACACTTGCCTGGGACAGGCCCCTTGTGATGCCTGCACCGTCTCCTATGGCAAACATGTTGGGGAGTTTTGTCTCGAGTTCATTTGTCAGTTCAAGCCTGGAACTGTAGAATTTGACCTCGACTCCATACAAAAGAGTGTCATAGTTTGCAGTTCCGGGTGCAATCTTATCCAGCGCATAAATCATTTCAATCACATTATCCAAATGTCTCTTGGTCAGCACAAGACTAAGATCACCGGGTGTCGCCTTCAGCGTCGGAGTAGTAAAGCTCTGCCCCAGCCGGTGGTCGTTTGTTCTGATCCCTTTCACAAGGTCGCCGAATCTTTGAACCAGTACACCTCCGCCAAGCATGTTCGAAAGCGATGCAATACGCTTGCCATACTGGTACGGCTCATTAAAGGGCTGAGTGAACCTGTTGCTGACGAGCAGTGCAAAATTCGTGTTTTCACTCCGGAGTGCAGGGTCGGTATAACTGTGGCCGTTGACCGTGATTATTCCGTCTACATTTTCTGATACCACATGACCGTAGGGGTTCATGCAGAAGGTTCGTACAATGTCTCCATATTGCTTGGTCCTGTACATGAGCTTCGATTCATAAACGACATCCGTAATATGTTCAAAGACTTTTGCAGGCAATTCCACCCGGACACCTATATCGACCTGATTGTTGATCAATGAAAGCTTTAAAGCCTTGCATTGCTGCGAAAACCACTCTGCGCCGGATCTTCCCGGAGCATTGATGAGAAAGCGGCATTTTACCTGTTCTCCATTTCCCAGCTGCAATGTATAGAGTCCATCCTCAGGGACGATGCTTTTGACTTCCGTTTTGCATCTGATTTCCACTTTTTCTTTCAGATGTTCGAAAAGCCTCATTAGTATCTTCAGGTTGTTCTCTGTCCCAAGGTGTTTTACAACGGCATGCAGCAGGTGAAGGTCGTTCTGCAGCGCCCTTTTCTCAATCTTTATCGCTTCCTCGCTTTTTGTGCTGTAACGCTCGTCGGTTGCGCCGAATTTCACGTTCACCTTGTCAACATATTCGAAAAGCTGCATGACCTCGGCATCGGGTATATATTCCGAGAGCCAGCCGCCAAACTGCGTCGTAAAATTGAACTTCCCGTCCGAATAGGCGCCTGCGCCGCCAAAGCCATTCATGATACTGCAGGACTGGCATTTCATGCAATCCAGTTTACGGTCTTCAATCGTAGGACAATTTCTGGTATAGATGTCCTTTCCCTGCTCGATCATAACGACACTTAAAGACGGCATGCTTTCTGCAAGTTCGTATCCTGCAAAAATACCCGATGTGCCGCATCCGATGATTGCTACGTCATAGATTTTATTCTCCATATTTACTCCTGCCCGAAATAATTATCGTTACCAATGTTTCAGCATTCATTAAATAGTATATCACAAAAAATCATCTAAAATCGAGTATTTCATGCTGAAAAGAATGGGCGCGAAGGTGCTTGGCAAACCGGGCGGTTTCTCCCCGGGCGATCTGATAAGTGCCTGTGGAATATGTTTACATAATCTGCATTTGCAAGATCTCAAAGTTTACAAAAATGGCTTTGCAATATCTTCAGTTTTATACATTATGCGTATTGCTTTTTAAATATCGATAGGATACAATTATTTTGACTCATTTACGTATTAACAACCTTTTAACATACTCGTATAATTCCGGTGATAAGGACCGAAAGTATCTACTGGCTGCCGAAAACAGCCTGCTACGGGGTTTTGCCGGTGTCATTCCGGGCGTATGGACGAGCAGTCGACTACGGTCAACGACCAGCCTGGCTGCATGGACGAGCAGTTGACCACAGTCAACGACCAGCCCCTCCTCCCCCCAATAATGACACCTTGTATGCTGATTAATTACAGTCATATAAAAGCATTTCCCCTGCTTTTATCCTTGGAAACGGTTTGCCGCTTTAAAGTTGCTAGAAAGGATAAATTGCCTGATTATGGAGATGCTCAAGCACAAGATATTAACTGAAGGCAAGGTATTAGGCAGTAACATTCTAAAGGTGGACAGCTTTTTAAACCATCAGATTGATGTCTCACTTCTTAATGGGATCGGGCTGGAATTTTCCGAATTATTTAAAAATGAAAGAATTACCAGAATTCTTACGGTAGAAGCTTCGGGTATCGCGGTTGCATGCATGACGGCGCAACATTTCGGCGTGCCTGTAGTCTTTGCAAAAAAGAGCGATGCAGCCAATCAGGATGCAGAGGTGTATCAGAGCGAAGTTTATTCATTTACTCGCCAAAAGGCTTATAAAATCCGTATTTCAAAACAATATCTCACTGCAGCCGATCATGTGCTGATTCTTGATGATTTTCTTGCCGCCGGCAAAGCCGTGGACGGTCTGATTGATATTGTCGGGCAGGCAGGTGCAGCACTTGCCGGTGTGGGTATCGTCATAGAAAAAGGATTTCAGCAGGGAGGTAGAGAATTGCGCAATAAAGGCATCAGGCTGGAATCGCTGGCTATTGTCGATTCGATGGAAAATGGCAGGATTATTTTCCGATAACAGGATGGATAAATTTTAACAACCAGGTTTAAATCAGATGGGCATAAGCATAATAGCATTATGTTATAAATTTGTTTAAAAAGACAGAAAATTTGGGAGGGGTTTCAAATGAAAAGAGTATTGGTTTTATTTCTGGCAATGGTACTGGTCCTTGGACTGGTGACCGGATGCGGCACGACCGCTGATAACAAGGATGGTGGATCGGCTGCAACGGTAAGTACGGCGACAACGCCGGAAGCATCAACAGCTGAGGCTGCAGCTGAACCGACAAGTAAAGCACCTGCCGTAAAAGTCGGTGTAATTTATATCGGTGATGAAAATGAAGGCTATACGGCAGCTCATATGGCGGGAATCGCCGATATGGCCAAGACACTTGGCTTATCTGCTGATCAGATTATCGAAAAAAAAGGGATTAAAGAAGATGAGTCCTGCTATGATGCAGCAGTCGACCTGGCTGAAGAAGGATGCAATATTATCTTTGCAAACAGCTTCGGTCATGAGAGCTATATGATACAGGCGGCAAAAGAGTATCCAAATATCCAGTTCTGTCATGCGACAGGTCTGAATGCAAAAGCTTCCAAACTACCTAACATGCACAACTATTTTACCTCTGTTTACGAATCCCGTTTTGTATCGGGTGTTGTCGCCGGATTGAAGCTGAATGAAATGGTCAAGAACGGCACAATCAAGGCCGACGAGACGAAGATGGGTTATGTCGGGGCGTACCCGTATGCAGAAGTGGTTTCCGGTTATACCTCCTTCTATCTTGGAGCTAGAAGCGTTTGTCCTTCTGTAACCATGGAAGTCCAGTACACCAACAGTTGGGCCGATATGGCAGGTGAGAAGGAAGTTGCCACACAGCTGATTGCGGACGGATGCAAACTGATCAGCCAGCATGCCGATACGACAGGTGCTCCTACGGCCTGTGAAAAAGCCGTTGTGCCATGTGTCGGATACAATGTTGATATGACTACCGTAGCACCCAATACTGCTTTGACTTCCGCAACAATCAACTGGGGCCCATACTATACCTATGCCGTAAAGAGTGTCATTGACGGTACGCCAATCGCCACAGACTGGTGCCAGGGATATAAGGACGGAGCAGTCGGCATTTCACCGCTAAATGATAAAGCAGTTGCAAAAGGAACGGCCGACAAGGTAAAAGAAGTGGAAGATGCCCTTAAAGCCGGTACCTTGCATGTGTTTGACACAACCAAATATGCAATCGGCGGAAAATCCATAGAAGATATGATCAAAGCAGGCGGGGATTTTGCGAAATATGCAGATTATGTGAAGGATGGATATTTCCATGAATCCGAACTGATCTCTGCACCGGCATTTGACCTGAAAATTGATGGGATTACTGAAAAAACAAAAAAATAATTCTGCACTATGACGGATAAAGTCTAATAATTATTGATATCTTATGCGGAACTGCTTATTGCAGTTCCGCAAAATTCTTTGTTGAGGGTTCGTGCGTGAAAGTACCATCCTGAAATAGCTGGGCTCAGTGCCTTTGAATTTTAATCATATTGGATGCAAAAATTTATTCCGGAGAAATTATTCTTGCATCCTGTACCAGGGGAATGCATGTGAAAAAAATTTGGAACCCGGATGTTTTTTCATTGCATGTAGGAGGATTTTTTGTGAAACAGGAAAACGCAATTGAATTGAAAAATGTCACAAAGCGTTTTGGCGATGTTATAGCAAATGACAATGTCAGCCTGTCCGTCAGGAAAGGGGAAATTCTTTCCATACTGGGAGAGAATGGAAGTGGCAAAACAACGCTGATGAATATGCTTTCCGGAATTTACTTTCCGGATGAAGGTCAGATTTTTGCAGAGGGCAGAGAGGTAACCATACGCTCTCCGAAAGATTCCTTTGCACTCGGAATCGGGATGATCCACCAGCATTTCAAACTGATCGGCGTATTATCAGCCGCGGAAAATATCATTTTGGGTCTGCCCGGCAAGGAACTCCTTAAAATGAACCAGATTACGGCTGAGATTGACCAGCTGACAAAAAAGTATGGATTTGACCTGAATCCTTCACAAAAAATCCACGACATGTCCGTATCTCAAAAACAGACGGTTGAGATTGTTAAAGTATTATACCGCGGCGCGGATATTCTGATTCTTGATGAGCCCACTGCGGTTTTAACCCCTCAGGAGACGAAGAAGCTCTTTGATGTTCTCCGTAATATGAGGAAGGCCGGAAAGTCCATTATCATCATTACCCATAAGCTCAATGAGGTCCTGGAATTATCGGATCGTGTTGCAGTCCTGCGCAAGGGGAAGTATGCCGGTGCCATAAACACTTCAGATGCTACGGTGAATTCATTGGCTGAAATGATGGTCGGTGCAAAGGTGAGCCTGGATATCGACCGTACAGACCCTGTGAAACCGAAGAAACGAATCGAAGTGCTGGGGATTACCAGCAAAAACAAGGAAGGGCTGACTGTCCTCAAGGAAGTATCCTTCCATGCTTCCGGAGGGGAAATACTCGGTATTGCAGGCATTGCAGGAAGCGGACAGAAGGATCTGCTGGAATCCATAGCGGGACTTCAGCCGATTGAAAGCGGAGAAATCCTGTATTATTCACCGGAAGGAACGACGGAAAAGATTTCGGATATGAAGGCTGCCGAAATCAGGGACCTGCATATCAGCCTGGCATTTGTCCCTGAGGACAGGCTTGGTATGGGACTTGTCGGATCCATGGATTTGATCGATAACATGATGCTTCGAAGCTACAAAAGCGGGAAGCATTTTTATACAGACCGCAAGAAGCCGAAGGATCTGGCTCTTGCTGTCGTTGATAAACTTGAAGTGGTTACTCCTGGCGTTGATACGCCTGTAC
>JAEWQC010000339.1 GCA_023399355.1 Bacillota bacterium
GTTTACGGGTTTACAATGAAAATGTGCATGAAATGCATGAAATGATCGAAGATTTGAAAAAGCAAGGCTATGTTTTTAGAGTTGAGACGAAGTATTGAAATAATACATTATAGTTTTTATTAACGTCCGGTAATTATTTTCAAAAGTCGTTGAGTATCAGTGCAATGATTTGGTACAATAAGAGGATGGGTGCTTCTGGTAACTCCGTTGCGGGAAGTGTCTTTTTTGTATTATATATCGTAATAAAAATGGAGGATCCGGATGTTTAAAATAAAACTTGTCAACATAGCAACAATTCTTGTAATGCTATTTCTGCTAGCAAGTAGGTCAAATGGAGTTTACGCAGCTTCTCAAGCCGGCATATCGAAAGCAGAGAGTCAGGCCGGTATTGATACCTCCGTTGAAGAAGTAATCAATAACATGAGCGGTTCCGTAGTTGGCATTATCGGCAAACTGAAGCCCAGCAGCGAAAATTACAGTAACAATGCAGACAACCTTGTATTTGGAAGCGGAGTAATCTATAAATCAAACGGATACATAGTTACAAATGCCCATGTTGTAGCCGATATGGAAACCATTGTCGTGGTTTTGTCCAATGGGAAATCCTACAAAGCCAGATTGAAGGCGATTGATGAACAATCTGACCTCGCAAGCATCAAAATTGACAAGGGGATGCTCAAACCTGTCATTTTCGGAGATATCAAGCAGGTGGTAGTCGGCAGACCCGTTGTAGCAATCGGGACTCCTCTGTCCTTCTCTCTCAGAAACTCTGCTTCGAAAGGGATCATCAGCGGAATTAACCGGTCTGCGGATGGAGAATATCGTTTTATACAGTCGGATGCCGCTATAAATGGCGGGAATAGCGGTGGGCCTCTTGTTGACCTTTCGGGCCATGTTATCGGCATCAATACTGTCAAATATGTTGGGTACGGAGTTGAAGGCCTTAGTTTTTCAATTCCTGTAGATACTGTCAAATATGTGCTTGATCAATTTGAAAAGTATGGGAAGGTCAGACGGCCTTATCTGGGCGTTGAATTCCTGGAGGGCGTGGCTGCGCGCTATGGCCTGCCTTCAAACGAAGGGCTGACGATATCTGAAATTGACAAGGACTCTCCTGCTGAAAAAGTCGGACTGAAGTTGGACGATGTACTGACAAGGGTAAATGGCGTGGAAGTGACTACTATCATAGATTATAATGAAGAAATGAAGAAATATCTTCCTGGCAGTACTGTCAAGCTTACGGTCAGAAGAAACGACAAGGAAGTCACAATGAAGGTCGTATATGGTGAAAAGCTGTAAAAATGGTTGCAATCATCGACTATTGGAGGAAGATATGTTTACAAAGACATTGATGAGAAAGTTCTTACCGCTTTTGATGGCGGTGCTGTTTATATCAACTGCAATATTGCCGTATGGGGTTATATACGGCTCAACGGATAATAACCGGGAAGCCCTTGGAATTATTTTAACGCAAGGGAAATCTTCAATGACGGCTAATGGAGTGTCCATACCGTGTCAAAAACCATTCAGGAGTGCAAACAGCTTTTATATCCCGATGAAAACTGTTCTTGAAACAATAGGCGCAGATATTGAAACAGCTGCCGGTAAAACCACAATCACATACAGGGATATTACTGCTGAAATAAAGGTTGGAGACAGGAATTTCACTCTGAACCGGGAGAAAAAGCTTCTCCCTGCACCACCGGTACTTTCGGGGACTGTTGTGATGATTCCGCTTGAATTCCTGAAGCTCGGCTTGGGAATAAACACAACATACGACGTAAAAACAGGAAAGGCCACCGTTGTTTTATGGGAGGATGGGTCTCTGTCCGATCTCTCCTTTCTCACTGGCAGTATAACAACTTCTAAAGCCGGCAACAGCTATTTCGGCTGGAATGTTTCATTGCCCAAAGGTACAAGGGTATCCTCCCAATCCTTCAACTCAAAGTCCATTTTGTTTGAAAATGAACATTTTGGATTCGATCTTGAAATTAATGTAGCATTTGATGATGGGAAGACGCTCAAACAACTCTACGACCAGATCAAGGAGGATCCTCATTCTCTGCTGGATACAGAACCTCTGGATTCTTCTCTTGTTCTGAATTCGGAACCTCAATATATTGAACTGTTGTATAATGACGAGTATGATGAAGCCGTGTATGAAAGGCTTTATGCAAAAGGAAGCAATTACATTGATGCCGTGGTTACTTCCTATAATGAGGTAGATCCAGCCAAATTGAAAACCGACAAAACGGTCAAGGGAATGCTTGACTCTTTCAATCCCGGCTATAAAGGAAATATGGCGGATACAGTCGATCTTTCCAGCGTAAATAACGGCCTTGCAAAATACAACAGCTATGTCACCTCCGAAACTACAGGCGAAAAGTATTTATCCTGGGAAATGAACATTCTACCGGAATGGGACCTTGCTGAGACCGCATCCCCGGACCCTTTCAATACAAGATTCGACGGTAGGCCGGGAGAGTATGTAAAAGTGGAACTCAATACAGCAGAGGCCAAAGATGATATTGAAACAGCCGGTAAAAGTATGGCGGATTCCTACGCTAGGAATTTCAATCCGCAATTTTTCACCCTTAAATCCAAGGGATTGAAGCAGGAGACGGGATATAAATGCTATGAGATGATGTTCGAAGTGAAGTATGGTAGTTCGGTTTATGATTTCAATGAAAGACTTATCCTTGAAAACGGCATCCTTTATGATATAACTTATAAAGCACCTGCAGCAGCTTTTGCAAAGGGCCTTGAGAGCTTCGGAAAAATGTTCGGCTCTTTTAAAACTTCTGCAAAAGACCATGATAATATACTGGTTGAATTGCAGAAGAATGTTTTCAATCTGACAAAAAACAACATCGGCAAGGAAGATACTCTGACCATTTATGAAAACAAAGCTTACAAATGGAAACTGACCCTGCCGGGATATTGGCAGAAAAACAGTACTTCCGGACAAAGCCTTGAAAACTTCTACGATAACAAGTCCGGTGCAGTGGTGGTCGTTGAAGCATCTGCGATTAAGGATGGAGAAGCGGCAAAGGCTGACACTGAGCGCTTCAATGCGATGAAGTTATCGGGTAAAATGTCTGAGAAGCCTGTTAAAACAGCTATTGAACAGATTAATGGAAGAAATGTCACGACTTATCAATACAGGATTGACGATCAAGAGAGCGAGACATTTGCTGATGTTGATTATTTTCTTTTTGACGAGGGCGGATTCAGGTATTGCTTTATGACAACCATACCGGATCTGACCTCCGGTGACTTCAATCTGAATATGCTGAAAAACATATGGGAATCGTTTGAAATTACCAAATAATGCACATTGCAACCTAACCAGCTTGATGGTCTCTTGGAGGATTTTATGCCTGACAGGAATGAGCCTCTGGCCTATAGAATGAGCCCGAGGTCAATAGAAGAGTTTGTGGGACAGGAACATATTACCGGAAAAGACAAGATGTTATACAGGATGATCAAAGCGGACAGGATTTCATCCGTTATACTGTATGGCCCTCCGGGAACCGGTAAGACATCCCTTGCAAGAATCATTGCCGCTACGACAAAATCTGTTTTTGAAAAGCTGAATGCTGTTACAGCAGGAGTTGCGGATATAAAACGGATCGTTGCCGATACGCAAAACATGATGCTCAACCCGGTCGGAAGGACAGTGTTGTTTGTCGACGAGATACACCGGTTCAACAAGGCCCAGCAAGATGCACTGCTTCCATTTGTCGAAAACGGCACAATTGTTTTAATTGGTGCAACGACTGAAAACCCTTATTTTGAAGTAAATAAGGCATTGATATCACGTTCTTCGGTTTTTATGCTAAAGCCGCTCACCGCAGACCACATCGGACAGATTATCAGAGCAGCACTGAGAGACAGGGAACGAGGAATGGGGGAATATAATCTGACGGTTGATGAAGACGCGATCAAGTATCTTTCCGAAGTATCCAACGGAGACGCCAGGATTGCGCTGAACGCCATCGAACTTGCTGTTATGACCTCAGAACTCGGCAGAGATGGAATCATTCATATTACCATTGAAACGATAGAGGAATGTGTCCAAAGAAAAGCAATCACGTTTGATAAATCGGGCGAGGCACATTATGATAATATCAGTGCTTTTATAAAATCCATGAGGGGCAGTAACCCTGATGCGGCTATATTTTATCTGGCACGGGCTCTATATGCCGGAGAAGACCCGGAATTTCTGGCAAGGCGCATCATCATCTGTGCTTCGGAAGATGTTGGAATGGCAAATCCGTCTGCCTTACAGCTGGCAGTTTCTGCAGCTGAGGGAATTCATATGATCGGAATGCCCGAAGCAAGGTTGCTGCTGGCACATGCCGCTGTCATGGTCGCGACCAGTCCGAAGTCAAATTCGTGCTACAAGGCTCTTGGAAGGGCATTGAAAGACGTAGAAACAAAACGTACGGGTGAAGTACCCTTGCACCTCAGAAACGCCCCTGCAAAGGGAATGAGCGAGCAGGGCTATGGGAAGGGTTACAAATATGCACATGATTACCCCGGAAACATTGTCAGACAGGAATTCTTCCCGGAAGAGATGTCGGGAACCGTATATTATGAGCCGACAGCCAACGGTTATGAAGCCAGAATCAAGGAGTGGATCGAAAGATTCAGAAATAGTGATCAGGAGGAATGAATGAGATGAAAAGAAGGATTTTTGCTTGGGCTATTTTGACAGGGTTTATTTTACTGCTGCTGAACCTGATTGTTTTCAGATATTATTGGCAGCTTAGCATGGTGATCTATCTTATTATCCTATTCGCATTTTTGCTCACGAACGGTAAATTCACCAACACTCAAAGCAAAGAGGAAGCACACGGCTCTCAGCAGAGTGATGACATTGATATGTCCTCAGATGATGCAGATCAGGCTGATCCTGAAAAAAACGATGACAATAACAACAGATGAAATGGGGGAATCACAAGCATGCATTTCAAATATGGATATGGTAAGGAATATAAAGAGTTTGATATAGATGACGCGAACATTATTGCCGAACTCGGTCAGAACAGCGTGGATATCGGACTGACAGGCACAGAGGAAGTAAAACGTGCACTGTTCGAACCAATCGGGTTGGGCAGACTTTCAACCCTGGTGAGGCCTGGTGAGAAAATCGCGATCATCACCAGCGACATAACGCGCCCGATGCCGAGCAAACTGGTTCTGCCTCCGTTGATAGAGGAGCTTTTGACCGCGGGTGTATCTTATGAAGATATCACGGTTGTCTTCGGTCTCGGAAGTCATAGAAAGCATACCGAGGAAGAGAAGAAATACCTGGTGGGAGAAGAAATCTGCAGCAGGATCAAGTGTGTTGACAGTGATGTAAATCATTGCAGAATGCTTGGCACTACTTCGAGAGGGACGCCTGTAGAGATATTCGACGTTGTTGCGGATGCCGACAGGAGGATCTGCCTTGGAAACATAGAATATCACTATTTTGCAGGCTACAGCGGCGGAGCAAAAGCAATCATGCCGGGAGTATCCACCAGAGCTGCGATCCAGGCGAACCATAGTGCTATGGTCCAGGAAGCAGCAAGAGCAGGTGCTATAGATGATAATCCGGTCAGGTTGGACATTGACGAGGTAGTGGGATTCGTTCCAATCGATTTTATTCTGAATGTTGTACTTGACGAAAACAAAAGGATTATAAAAGCTGTTGCCGGACATCCTATGCTTGCTCACAGAGAAGGCTGCAAATTTCTTGATCATCTTTACAAGGTAGCTATCCCAAGGAAAGCGGATATCGTCATTACGACACCGGGTGGCTATCCCAAGGATATCAACCTTTATCAGGCCCAGAAGGCACTTGACAATGCCAAGCATGCGGTGCGCGACGGGGGTATTATCATATTGCTGGCATCTTGTACGGAAGGCTTTGGAGAAAAGGTTTTTGAAAAATGGATCAATGAATCAACCTCACCGGATGACCTGATTACAAAAATCAGGAATAATTTTGAATTAGGCGGACATAAGGCGGCTGCAATTGCACTGGTCGAAAAGAAAGCAGCTATTTACATAGTTTCCGATTTGCCGGAAGAAAAGTCATCAAAGCTATATATGAAGCCGTTCAGCACGATGCAGGGAGCAATCGGGAAGGCATTTGAGGAATTGGGCGGGGGAGCCGGTGTGCTTCTGATGCCTCATGGCGGTTCGACGCTTCCTGTCGTATAAATTTCAGGGCAAAAAGCTCTTGAAAATTTTCTTGTATAATACTATTGACAGCAGTAAAACATAGTGTTATCTTATAATTAATAACCAAGCAAATTACTAGGAAATAAACTTTAGCAAAATAGTTGGGATATAGCCTGATGTGGAGGCGGTAAAATGAAGTTTTCGACAAAAGGCAGATATGGGTTGAAAGCAATGCTTGATCTGGCTGTTCATCATAACGAGGGGCAGGTCGTATTGAAGAGTATTGCAGATAGGCAGGGACTGTCAGAAAATTATCTGGAGCAATTATTTGCGGTATTGAAAAAAGCGAAACTTGTAATAAGCGTTCGAGGATCCCAAGGAGGCTACACGCTGGCAGAAGAACCGGGTAAGATTACGGTAGGGGATATTTTAAGAGTGTTGGAGGGTTCGACGGTTTCGAACGATTGTGTAGTGGAAAATGGCGAATGCTGCAGCAGCAGCTACAACTGTTGTGTGACCAAAAGCGTCTGGCTCAAGATTCAGGAAGGCATTGACAATGTGACAAACAGCATAACGCTTCAGCAATTGGTGGATGACTTTAATAGAACGAAAAATCATGAGGAAAGTATGTTTTATATTTAAAAGCTTTGAATCCGACGATGTTTAGAAACACCTGAAAAGGGAAAAGAATAAAAAACGCAAACGCTGACTACATGGCGATGAAGCGTAACACGAAGGAGTTGCAGACAATGAGCGATAGAACGATATATTTTGATCACGCGGCTACTACCCCGGTAAGGACCGAGGTCATAGAGGAAATGCTGCCATACTTCAACCAGAAATTTGGCAATCCCTCATCCATTTATTCACTTGGCCGTGACAGCAAGAAAGCAATTGAGGAAGCAAGGGAAAAGGTTGCGAAAGCAATAGCTGCACAGCCCAGAGAGATTTTCTTCACCGGATCAGGCACCGAAGCTGATAACTGGGCTGTTAAAGGCATTGCTTACGCAAACAGGCAAAAAGGGAAGCACATCATCACCTCTGCCATTGAGCATCATGCAGTGCTTCATACCTGCCAGTACCTTGAAAGCGACGGCTTCGAGGTGACCTATCTGCCGGTCGATGCGGACGGCCTTATAACCGCAGAGCAGGTAAGAGCTGCAATAAGACCGGATACAATCCTAGTGTCAATCATGTTTGCAAACAACGAAATCGGCACGATCCAACCCATTGCAGAAATCGGGAAAATAACAAAGGAAAAAGGCGTTTATTTTCACACAGATGCCGTACAAGCAATGGGAAATGTTGATATTAACGTTGCAGATATGAATATAGACCTGTTGTCAATGTCGTCACATAAATTCTACGGACCAAAGGGGATTGGCGCACTTTATATCAAAAAGGGTGTAAAAATAACGTCATTTATGCACGGAGGTGCACAGGAAAGAGGTCGCAGGGCCAGTACGGAAAATGTTGCAGCCATTGTGGGTCTTGCGAAAGCTCTTGAAATAGCAGTTGAAAACCTTGATACTTACAATAAGAAGTTGTTGGCTCTCAGGGACAGAACAATTGAGGAGATCGGGAAAAAGATTCCTTTCATCCGGCTTAATGGACATAGAGAAAAGAGACTTCCGGGAAACGTGAATTTTTCATTCGAATTCATCGAGGGCGAGTCCTTACTGCTTATGCTTGATATGAAAGGCATTGCGGCATCCAGTGGATCCGCCTGCACTTCAGGGTCTCTCGATCCTTCACATGTACTGCTGGCCATAGGTCTTCCGCATGAAATTGCACACGGCTCATTGAGAATCACCTTTGGTGAGGAAAATTCGGACAGCGACGTTGATTATCTGATGGAAGTGCTTCCGCCCATTGTTCAAAGGCTGAGGGAAATGTCGCCGTTGTACGAAGCTGCCAGAAACAATGAAAAATAGAATTATAAATATCCATTTAGTACAATACTGAAAAAAAGTATTCCTTATAAAATTTTTCAACATGTATAGTAAGAAATAAGCAACAAAACAAACGAACAACAAAATAAACGAACAAATTGCCGGCTGTTAAAGCTTTGGAAAGAGGGAATGATTATGTACAGTGAAAAGGTTATGGACCATTTTATGAATCCCAGAAATGTTGGGGAAATCGATGATGCAGATGGCGTAGGACAAGTTGGCAACCCTAAATGCGGAGATATTATGAAAATGTATCTTAAGATAGAGGATAATATAATCGTTGACGCGAAATTCAAGACCTTCGGCTGTGGTGCAGCAGTTGCAACCAGCAGTATGGCGACTGAACTTGTAAGAGGGAAGACTGTTGATGAAGCGCTCAAGATATCAAACCAGGCAGTAGCTGAAGCACTTGACGGACTGCCACCAGTAAAAATGCATTGTTCCAATCTGGCAGAAGAAGCCATCAGAGCAGCGATTGAAGATTATCAGCGTAAAAATGGCCTGATTGATGAAAGCTCAGACTGTAATACTTGCGGCAGAAGGTGTGATGACCTGCACCACGAAATTGACGAGGATGAGGAATAGGTGCAAAAATGTCCAAGGGCAGTGTAATGCTTGGTATGAGCGGCGGTGTTGACAGTTCTGCAGCCGCCGCTGTTTTATTGGAACAGGGGTATGACGTAGTTGGAGTCACCATGCAGATATGGCCCGACATGGCGGAAGAAAGGCGGCATACGGAAGGCGGATGCTGTTCGCTGTCAGCTGTGGATGATGCACGCAGGGTCGCTGACAAGCTGGGCATACCCTATTATGTTCTGAATTTTAAGGAGCTTTTTCAACAGAGGGTTATAGACTATTTTAACCAGGAATATTTAAAGGGCAGAACGCCAAATCCATGTATTGCCTGCAATAAATACGTCAAATTCGAAGAGATGCTTCAAAAAGCCGTCTCAATGGGCATGGACTATGTTGCAACCGGTCATTATGCACGTGTCTCATATGATGTAACAAGCGGACGATATCAATTGAAAAAATCGGTGACAGCAGCGAAAGATCAAACCTATGCATTGTACACGATGACCCAGGATCAGCTATCCAGAACTCTTTTCCCAATAGGTGATTTCACCAAGGATAAAGTGAGGGAACTGGCGCGTAATATCGGCCTGTCGGTGGCTTCAAAGCCGGATAGCCAGGAAATATGTTTTGTGGAAGATAATGATTATGCACAATATATTATTGAAAATACGGATGCGGAAATAAAACCCGGCAATTTTGTGGACCGGGAAGGAAATAAACTCGGTATGCACAAGGGCATCATCCATTACACGGTTGGACAGAGAAAAGGCCTTGGAATTGCTTTTGGAAAACCGATGTTTGTAGTGGCGGTGAGGCCGGAGGATAATACAGTAGTTCTTGGTGACGAGTCAGAAGTCTTTTCGCATGAGCTTACTGCGTCCGACCTGAATTTCATTTCGATCGATAAATTAAAAGATGAAATGCGAGTAAACGCAAAAATTAGATATTCTGCAAAAGAGGCACCAGCGGTGATCAGACCGCTCCCGAATCAAAGAGTCAAAGTATTGTTCGATGAAGCTCAGCGGGCAATCACACCAGGACAATCCGTTGTTTTTTATGATGGCGATCTTATTGTAGGCGGCGGAGTGATAGATTCTTTATAACGCATCAGTTCAAAAAATAGTTTGTTTGCAGAAACATTTGCTTGCTGCTCGCCCATGCAACCGGGGCTGGTCGCAAGCTTTGCTTGCTGCTCGCCCATGCAACCGGGCAGGAAATATGCCTGCCACCTGAAGAAACGAACGATAACCGCAGCTTATAGAAAGTGGGGACGTCTTTTACATTGTTATAATTTATCCCATATAGGCTTCCTGTTTTCAAAGTGGACAGTATGTGTAAAGCCTGCATCCTTTATCATTTGAGCAAAATAATCGAAACGAAGGCCGATATGATCGATTCTGTGTGCGTCAGACCCGAGGCAGATCAATTCGCCGCCCAACTCACGATAGCGTTTCAATACTTCAAAATCATATTCGGCTGAGGAGACAGGATCTCTGTAAGTTCCTGTATTCAATTCAAAGCCACGGCCCTGTTTGATCAGTTCCTTCAATATGGAATCAAAAATGTCTGAGTGGTCAGCATATCTTATCGTCCTGTCAGCATACTGGGAATAACGGATAATATATTCGAAATGACCGACCATATCAAAGCTTTCAAATTGGGTTATCATGAAGTATATCTCTTCCAGGTAGCGCTCATAAGCGTCCAACTTGGTTTTTCCCTTGTAGTATTCACGTAGATAAGGGTCTATCCCACCAATGATATGTACAGAAGCCAGGACATAGTCAAAAGAGAAGCTGTCGACTATTTTTAAGGTTTCATCGAGAACATGAGGCTGTATTCCTGCTTCAATCGCCCTAAGTACCTTCAGTCTGCCTTTATATTCATCTTTGATGGCTGTGATGACTTTGAAATATTCATGATAATCGATAAAAAAAGACTCATCTGTTTCAGGATAATCAAAGTCAAGATGATCTGTAAATGCAATTCCTTCCAGACTTTGCTTCAGAGCAGCTTCACATGCTTCATCAGGAATCATTTCACTATCTGCGGAAAATAAGCTGTGCATATGGCAATCAAACATGGTTTTGCCTCCATTAATCTATATTATGCGGCATTCAACAGAGTATTATTTAGGCCATTTGTAAAACAAATCCGACCAGAATGTAGAAGACTCGATGCCTTCAAGATTTATATTTTAGCATGATAAAAAAGAAAAAGCAATAAATTGAAATCTGTAACCGGCAGAATCGATTTATAATCCACGGTGAAATCATGAACCCATAAATTAACAAAGGAAAGAATACAGGAATAGCATAATGTGACCTGAAACCATTGTAAAATCTGCGTTTTAGGTCATATTTTATTGCAAAATGGAGGAAAATAATAT
>JAEWQC010000362.1 GCA_023399355.1 Bacillota bacterium
CTTAAGGAGCCTGCATAGTTTTTCTTAAACACGGTACTTAGAAATACAGGACAAACGGTATCCTGCGCCCCCATACCGACGCCTCCTAAAAAGGCAAAAAACAACCCTGCATAATAATTTACGATTGTCGGAATTCCAAGTAGGAATGCCGCAATGAGAACGACCCCTGAGGCAAGTACTTTGGATGGCCCTATCTTTTCCACAAGACGTCCCGTACTGTAAACAGTAAGCACCCGTCCCAACGAATATGCAGAACCCAAAAGCACCACCTGATCCAACTGCATATCATACATTTTTACAAGATGAGGAAGGCTGCTTCCCACTACGATACATGCTGCTCCGGTCAGAAAATACATTGCAAAAGCCAGAAAAGCAATCAATTTATTGTTGTTGTGCATCTCATTTACCTGCTTATTATTTTTTCTATCGCTTCGTCGATATCGATGACATTTCCTTCAATTCCAAGTTGTTTACATACTCTGCTGACATACGGCTGTTTCAGCATCGCTTTGTTCAGCGACTCAAAATCCCAGAAAATTTCTTTTGGTGTTCCACATCGTATCACTTTCTTTTTTGCCATCACAATCACTCTTTTAAAATTTGCCGCAACAAATTCCATATCGTGTGAAATGATAATGACCGTCTTTCCCTGCTCATGGAGGGACTTAAGGATTTCGCCCAGTCTTCTGTTTCCTTCCATATCCTGTCCCGCAGTCGGTTCATCAAATATCAGGATATCTGTACCCATCGCCATAACTGCTGCAATTGTCACAAACTTTCGGACGGAAAGCGGGAGATTAAATGGATTCTCATCCCTGAATACATCCATCCCGGTTATTTTTAGGGCCTCTTCTACTCTTCTGTCTTCCTCTGAGGGGTCAAGTTTCATCATTTTAGGACCGAAACGCACTTCGCCTTCCACCGTGGAATGGAAAATCTGATCATCCGGATTCTGAAATACATAGCCGACAATACGTGAAATCTGGGCTGTCGTATAATCCTTCGTATTCATGTCCCCAATCACGACATCCCCTTTTGTCGGTTTTAAAAGTCCGTTCATCATCTTTACGGTAGTCGTTTTCCCCGCTCCGTTTTGTCCCACTATCGCGACATTCTCTCCGCCTTCTATTTCCATATTAATATCATCTACTGCCAGAAACCCGCCCGGATATGAGAAGCTTACATTTTTTAAAATTAAATTTCTCATTGTCTATTCCTTTCTTTTAACGCCCTGGAGATTTCTTCAATTGCCTGTTTCTCAGTCACAGGAATAAAGGAAATCGGAAGACCTTTTTCTCTCAGCCGTTCTCCAAGAACTGCCACCTGCGGCAGTGCTACCCCTTGCTCAAGCAACGACATATCCGAGAGTATTTCCTGCTTCACTCCTGCGGCAGCCAAGCGGCCCCCTTTGAACACCAGTACATCATCTGCATATTCCGCAATCAAATCAATCTTATGTTCCACCAGAATAATGGTCTTTTGCCGTTCCTTCAATGTCCTGATAATCGCGAATACACTTTCTGTCCCTTCCGGGTCCAGCTGACTTGTAGGTTCATCAATGATTAGGATATCCGGTTCAAGCACGATCACCGACGCAAGCGCCACCCTCTGCATCTGGCCGCCCGAAAGATCAAATGGATTTTTTTCTGCCAGCGCCTCGATGTCCGTCATTTTCATAACCTCTACCACACGTTTTTCAATTTCTTCTACCGGAACCCCGAAATTTTCCAGCCCATATGCCACTTCCTCGAACACGGTATCCTTTACGCCGCTGATCTGGGTAAACGGATTCTGAAACACATAACCGATCTTAGCGGACAGCTCCCCGCCATATTCTGTTGTTTTTTTGCCCTCTACAAGGACTTCCCCTTCCAGATTCCCTTTATAGAAATCCGGAATAAATCCCCTGAGCAGCGCACAGAATGTCGTTTTCCCGGAACCATTCTCCCCGATCACGCCATAAAATTTTCCACGTTCAATGTTAACTGTCAAATCCCGAATTGCCGGTTCCTCAGCAAGGGGATAGGAGTATGTAACGTTTTTACATTCCATTATATGATCCATGCCGCAATCCTCCCTGCCAAAATAAGTGTTGTAACGGTAATTGCGAGAACCGATACCGTTTTTTCCCAGCCTGACTTTTCCAGATTGAACAAATGCGTCTTTTCACACTGCATGGAAAAGCCTCTTGCCTCCAGTGTCAGCACACGCTCTTCGGAGCTTATAACCGCTCCCAAAATCAGAGGTACAAGTGAAGGAAAAAATGCTTTTGCCCTGATCATCATGTTTCCTTCTGTCTCCACGCCTCTCGCTTTCTGTGCATTCATGATGGTCTTACTGTTTTTCCCCAGAATATCAATCATCTGCAGAGTAGAGATAAACACATATGCCGCTTTATAGTTCATTCCGGATGCCTCCAGGGCTCTCGCAATCTCTTTGTTTTCTGTTGTCTGAAACAGCCATACGAAAATTCCGGCAATATCCATAATCATAAAGGAAAGCGATATTGCGGTTTTAAGCCCCTCTTCATAGATCGAGAGAAAGCCGAACTTAAATAAAAGGTCTCCTCCCGGAACCAGAAAAGTCTGTACCAGCAGAATAATCAAGGCAACTACAGTCACCGCCTTCAGCGCCTTGATACACCTCCCAAAAACCCCGCTGGCCTTACATATGAT
>JAEWQC010000029.1 GCA_023399355.1 Bacillota bacterium
TATAAAGAAGTGACACCGGAGGATGTGGCGGAGATCGTCGAATCTCATTTCGAAAACGGAAAAATTGTCGAACGACTTGAGATAAAGTAATTTTTACAGGAAGAAATATATTTCAAGTCGGTTCGGAAAACATCACACAGACATGCAATGCAGAGTTGTTTGAAGGAAGGTGCCGGAGTTGCCTGAATTTGCTTTTGTTGACAAAACACTTGGTTATGGACTTGAACTTGGAAAGGTTGACTTCAATGAATTTGCAGACATGAAAAGGTTAATATCTCAAATGTCGGGTGCTATTTTTGACATTCCTTACAAAACAGCTTTGAAATTGGATAAAATGGGTGTTGGAGATACCGGTGATGTGCGGGTGTGTATTGATCCGGATCCGGAAAAAGTACTTAAACTCAATGAGATCGGGATGAACCGGATAAGCGTGTGCCTTTCTTCTGGTGCGGGAAGGAAGAAAAGCTTTCTGTTTACAGAGGTTTTCGCAGCAGCAGAAAAGCGTAAAATGAATATTTCTTTGGGAGATATCGATCTTTTCGGATACACTGAACAGGAGATGGACTTTTTTTCGAAACTGGTAAGGCGATTTGAAATTACAAGCCTATTAATCCACGATAAGAGCAGAAGAATGGATCCTATCGATACCTATCAAAGATTAGTGCAACTCAGGAAATTGACAAACTGTAAATTGGAATATGGTGGGAGAAACATCCTGGGACTGGCAGCGGGGAATGCTCTTGGTGCTGTAAAAGCCGGTATCTCCGGAGTGGCTGTTTCAGTGGGTGGTATTGATCATTATCCGGCATTTGAAGAGGTGGTCATGGGAGCCGCTCATTTAATGAGGATGCCGGTATACCTTCCCGGGAATCTGTCGATAAGCTGCAGAGAGGTGCTTTCAATCATGGGATTTGATATCTCTAAAACAAAACCGATCATCGGAGCGAATATTTTTACGCATGAATCAGGGATTCATGTGGACGGAATTCTAAAAAGTAGTGATTTATATGAGCCTTTTTTACCGGAAGAAGTAGGTCTTGAAAGAAGGTTTGTAATAGGGAAGCACTCCGGAAAGGCCGCCGTATTGAAAAAGATTCAGGAATATGGGATTCATGTAAGACATCCGCAGATCAAGACTTTGCTGGAGAGGGCAAAGCAGCTCGCGATGTTCCAAAAGTCGGCGTTGCTGGATGAACAGTTTCTGACTTTGGCCAGGGAGGTAGAAGTCCATGAAGGTTCAACTTGTTGATACCACATTAAGAGATGGTGAGCAAACAGCGGGATTGGTTTTTTCGGCACAGGAAAAGCTTAATATAGCAAAGGCGCTTGACAGAGCCGGTGTTTTCGCCATAGAAGCCGGTATCCCTGCAATAGGGGAAGAGGAGAGAGAGAGCATGAGGAGGATTCTATCCTGCAATCTTCGTGCGCAAATCATTTCCTGGAACAGGGCAAACCTGGAAGATATTCGCCATGCTGTAGAATGCGGGTTTTCTTATATTCATATCTCGCTGCCTGTTTCAGACAGGCATATCAGGCACAAACTCGGGAAAGACAGGGAATGGGTTTTAAAACACTTTGCTCTGTCTATAGAATATGCCCGCAGTTTTGGTTGCAGGGTTTTTGCAGGGGCTGAGGACGCATCAAGGGCTGATGTGGAATTTTTTCTAAGAGTAGCCGAAATGGCGGCAGCGAAAGGCGCTGAAAGAATTCGTTTTGCCGATACGGTTGGGTGTATGGAGCCGTTCGGTGTCTATGAGCAGATGCGGGACTTGGTAAAGAGATGTGCGCTTCCCATAGAAGTTCATCTGCATAATGATTTTGGCCTGGCGGCGGCAAATACTGTCTCGGCAGTAAAGGCAGGAATCACCATGGTAAGCGTAACGGTCGGCGGAATTGGTGAAAGGGCCGGAAATGCTTCACTGGGAAAGATAGTAAGCGCTCTGGATGGCAGGGGTGGCTATGACATGGGAATCCATGCGGACAAGATTCCGGAACTTGAGAAAATGGTCCGCACCGCATGCGGCAAATGTGACAGTTCGTTTTATCTGGTGTCATGTGGGGGTAACAGTATATAATAAAGGAGAGAAGAGTATGAAAAAGAACTCGAGAATAATAAGCATATTGATTTTATTGTCTTTCATAATGCTGCTTGCAGCATGTGGACAGGAAAACAGGGCGCAAAATGATACAGGAAATGGTATACCCGAAGTGGCGGAAAAGACATCGGAACTGACAGTATCAGCAGCCGCAAGTCTTAAGGATGCACTGGAAGAAATAAAAACAGCGTATTCCAAAGAGAAATCAAATGTTGCAATCACATACAATTTCGGAGGGTCCGGATCGCTGCAACAGCAGATTGAGCAGGGGGCTGCAGTAGACCTGTTTATCTCCGCAGCGGAAAAGCAAATGGATGCGCTGAAAGACAAAGGATTATTACTGGAGGATACCAGAAAGGATCTGCTTGGCAACAGGTTAGTCCTGGTTGTACCGGCTGACTCAACAAATATTGCAGATTTTAAAGATCTGACAAAAGAACAAGTAAAGAAAATTGCTCTGGGAGAGCCTAAAAGTGTACCAGCCGGGCAATATGGAGAGCAGGTATTTACAAATTTGAAGATTTACGACGAGCTGAAGCCGAAGTTCATTTACGGCAAGGATGTGAAGGAAGTGCTGACGTGGGTCGAAACCGGAAATGCAGATGCAGGAGTGGTTTACGAGACGGATGCCAAGGCGTCCGTAAAGGTAAAGGTTGCTGCAATTGCGTCGGAAGATCTTCACAAACCTATTGTTTATCCTGTATCAGTGCTGAAAGAAAGCAAAAATCAGGATGCAGCGAAAGAGTTTTTAAATTATCTCTGCAGGGAGAAAGCCAAACCGGTGTTTGAGAAATATGGGTTCTCCTCTATATCAAACTAAAATCCGGATGGATTGGTGGAGGGTTAAAAAATGGATTTTACGCCCCTTTTGATATCTCTTAAAACAGCAGTGACAGCTACCTTTGTGACCTTTTTCGTTGGGATTGCCGCTGCATGGTTTGTCGCCGGATACAGGGGAAGACTAAAGGGGTTGATAGATGGGATATTCACCTTACCCATGGTACTTCCACCAACGGTTGTGGGTTTTTTCCTTCTTGTTATTTTCGGCAAGCACGGACCAATGGGGAAATTGTTGGATGCATTCGGAACCCAGATCATATTCTCCTGGTCCGCTACTGTGATAGCAGCGACTGTAGTGGCTTTTCCGCTGATGTACAAGACAACCCGCGGAGCCTTTGAACAAATTGACGAAAACATCATCAATGCAGCCAGGACTCTGGGAGTGCCAGAATGGAAAATATTCTGGAGAGTGACGATCCCCCTGGCCTGGCCAGGGGTGGCAGCCGGTACAGTTCTGTCCTTTGCCAGGGCCCTTGGCGAATTTGGAGCCACCTTGATGGTGGCCGGTAATATACCAGGGAGAACACAGACAATTCCCATCGCGATCTTTTTTGATGCCGAAGGGGGTGAGATGGATAAAGCCATGACCTGGGTCATAATCATCTTTGTTATTTCACTGGTTGTAATGACGCTGATGAATTATTGGACAGAGTACCAGAAGAAAATAATCCCTTACCTGGTACAAAAAAAAGGAGCAAAGAAGCAAAGCATGGATGAAGCTTCCTTGGCGGCTGATTCAGTTTTTCCGTTCAGGAATCGGAAGACCTCCTCAACGGTTTCTGCAGCTCGATTGTCAAGTGGAAACGAACTGGCGGGAGTTCCTTCCTCCGGGACTTTTCCCGAAGTCGGCGGAGAGGTGATTTCAGATGCATTTTCTGCAGAGGAACTTATCGTGGATATGAAAAAGAAGCTGCAAGGATTTACATTAAGGGCAAAGTTTGATTCGGGTTCTGATGCGCTTGGGCTTCTGGGGGCATCGGGTTCAGGAAAAAGTATGACTCTTCGCTGCATTGCAGGACTTGAAAAGCCCAATACAGGGCACATTGTACTGAATGGAAGAGTGCTGTTTGATTCGGAAAAGGGCATCAATGTTCCTGTACACAGGAGAAAGATCGGGTTTGTTTTTCAAAATTATGCCTTGTTTCCAAACATGACGGTGGAAGAGAACATCGGGTTTGCACTGGGGAAAATGGTCAAAAGCACGAAATCAGACATAGTAAAACAAATGATTGAGATGGTCAGGCTGGAAGGGCTGGAACAGAGATATCCCTTTCAATTGTCCGGGGGACAGCAGCAGAGGGTTGCACTGGCAAGAGCCCTTGCAATAGAACCGGAGGCTCTGCTTCTCGATGAGCCCTTCTCCGCCCTTGATGACCATTTGCGGAATCTCATGGCCAAGCTGCTGGCGGACACACTTTCGTCCTACCACGGAGTCACCTTGTTCGTAACTCATAATATGGAAGAGGTCTATCGTATCTGCAACAGGGTGGTTATTTTAATGAATGGAAAGATAGAGGCACAGGGGGAGAAGGACGCTATCTTCCAGCACCCGCCTACACTTGGAGCTGCCAGGCTGACGGGATGCAAGAATTACTCCCATGCGGAATATTTGTCGGAGGATACGATAAAGGCTTTGGACTGGGGAGTCAACGTTAAGCTGGACAGGCCTGTTTCAGAAGAAGTTAAGTATGTAGGCATAAGAGCCAACTATATTGAGCTTGCAAAAAATATGGACGGAGAAAATGTATTTGCCTGCTGGCCCGTCCATACAAATGAATCCGCATTCAGGATGACGGTATATGTTTTTATTGGAAAGGAACGCGGAATAGCAGGGGAATACCACCTCCAGTGGGAAGTTTCAAAAGACAGGTGGAATGAAATAAAAAAGCTTCCCCTTCCATGGAGCATATGCCTGAGAGCTGAGAAGCTTATACCTTTGTTATCCTGATCCTGATTCTGATACCGGTAATATTTATTTTTTTAAATTATGGACAAGATAAACGCAGTATGGTATTATATTTTCAATTGAAAAATGACCTTTTAATTAGTCCCGAGAGGCTGGAAGGGTAAATTTACTGCAATAGCAATTATTCAGGCTTAATGCCGTAAAGATCATGCTTCCTGCCATCGAGCCGGAGGCATTTTTTGTTTGAACTGAGGATCGCTGAACGATAAGTCCATTAATTTGCAAAGGCGGGTGCGGCAAGTGATCGATAAAGCGGAAATCATGGATGAAAGCGGCATAATGAGGGCCGTGATCAGAATAGCACACGAGATCATTGAAAAGAATAAGGGGATTGAGGATGTCATCCTGATCGGTATTCAAAGAAGGGGCGTACCCCTGGCGAAAATGATCGCCGAAAAGATAAAAGAAGTTGAAGGAAAGGACGTACCTGTCGGAATACTGGATATTACCTTTTACAGGGACGACCTCAGTACCTTGGCTGAACACCCGGTTGTCAACGGAACCGAGATCAATTTCAGCGTTACCGACAAAATTATTATTCTTGTGGATGATGTACTTTACACGGGACGTACGGCAAGGTCCGCAATTGATGCCATTATGGATATCGGCAGGCCCAGAATCATACAGCTGGCCATACTGATTGACCGAGGACACAGGGAACTTCCGATCCGTGCTGATTACGTCGGAAAGAATGTTCCCACTTCCAAGGGAGAAGTAGTCAACGTCAAACTTTTTGAAATAGACAAAACAAATGTTGTGACACTCAGTGATCTTGATAAAGGGGTAATGCATTAAGTAAGGATTCGTTCCTTACTTTTTTTTAGGTAAATTGAGTGGATTCTTAACAAATTGAACCATACCGGCGAATTTATGGAATGAATTGTGTCATTGGTAAACGGCAGTACAATATAGAAAAGGCGGTAATAGCAAATGAATCTGAAATCAAAGGATTTGCTGGGACTGAAGGATATTTCCGCTGAGGAAATAGAGTACATCCTCGACACGGCAAAAACAATGAAGTATGTCATTACTTCAAACAACAAGAAGACTCCGCATTTGCAGGGCAAGTCCATCATTACCCTGTTTTACGAGAACAGCACGCGAACCAGGCTTTCCTTTGAACTGGCGTCAAAGTACATGAGTGCCAGTGCTGCTAATATTTCAGCATCATCAAGCAGCGTCGCAAAAGGCGAAACACTTATAGACACCGGCAGAACGATCGACATGATGGGCTCGGATGTGATTATTATCAGACATCCGCAATCCGGAGCGCCGCATCTTTTATCAAAGCATGTCAACGCTTCGGTGATCAATGCCGGCGACGGAATGAATGAGCATCCTACGCAGGCGCTTCTGGACATGTTTACGATGAGGGAGAAGATGGGATCCCTGAAAGGACTTAAGGTGGCCATTATGGGAGATATTTACCACAGCAGGGTTGCCCGCAGCAACATCTGGGGACTGACAAAAATGGGCGCCGAAGTATCAATAGCAGGACCGGCGACCTTGCTGCCGCCTGGGATTGAAAAGATGGGGGCCAGAGTATTCAGCACGATACAGGAAGCATTGATCGATGCGGATGTCGTAATGTCATTGAGGTTACAGCTTGAAAGGCAGAAAAAGGCGCTGTTTCCTTCCGTGCGTGAATACTCGAGATTCTTCGGACTTGACGAAAAGAGATTGCAGATGGCAAAGAAAGATGCATTGATCATGCATCCGGGCCCTGTAAACCGTGGTGTCGAGCTAACGAGTGCAGTAGCGGACAGCGACAGTTCGGTGATCAATGAACAGGTTACCAATGGTGTGGCTGTCAGAATGGCGCTGCTATATCTTTTAACCAGGAGGGGAAATAATGAAACTGTTAATTAAAAATGGACATATAATAGATGCAAAATCGGATTTAGACGCAGTACTTGATTTATTAGCGGTGGACGGAAAAATAACAGAAATGGCAAAAGGGATTGAGGAAGACGGCTGTGAGATCCTTGATGCAAATGGGTTGTATGTACTGCCGGGTTTGGTGGATGCACACTGCCACCTGCGTGATCCGGGCTTTGAATATAAGGAAGACATTGAAAGCGGTACCAAAAGCGCTGCAAAAGGCGGGTTCACCTCGATTGCCTGCATGCCGAACACCAATCCTGTTGCAGATAGTGAAGCTGTAATAAAATATATCATAAACAAAGCAAAGTCGGACGGTTATGTAAATGTCTTTCCGATCGGTGCGATCACCAAGGGCCAAAAAGGTGAAGAACTGGCTGAAATAGGAGAACTGAAGTTTGCAGGTGCTGTGGCTGTCTCAGATGACGGGAAACCGGTCAGAAGTTCTTCCTTGATGAAAAAAGCACTGCAGTATGCTTCCATGTTTGACATCACGGTGATATCACACTGCGAAGATCTTGATCTTGCCGAGGAAGGAGTCATGAACGAGGGCTATACTTCTACGATACTCGGACTCAAAGGCATCCCAGCCGCAGCGGAAGAAACAATGGTGGCCAGGGAACTGATACTGGCCGAATACACCGGTGTATCACTGCACATCGCGCATGTAAGTACGGCTTTGTCTGTTGAAATGATAAGAAATGCGAAAAAGCGCGGAGTGAAAGTGACCTGCGAAACCTGTCCGCATTATTTTTCTCTGACCGATGAAGCTTGTATCGGATATGATACGAGTGCGAAGGTCAATCCGCCGCTCAGGACCGCCAGGGATGTACAAGCCGTGATTGAAGGAATTGCAGACGATACGATTGACATCATCGCAACCGATCACGCACCGCATCATGCCGATGAAAAGAATGTGGAGTTCAGTCTGGCTGCAAACGGACTGGTAGGATTTGAAACTGCTGTACCGCTTGCGGTAACTCACCTCGTTAAGCCCGGTATCATTTCAATGCGGAAACTGGTCGAGAAGATGAGCCTGAACCCTGCAAGAATTCTCAGTATCAATAAGGGATCTCTTGAAATAGGAAGTACCGCCGATATTACGATCATTGACATCAATGAAGAGACCGCCATAGATGTTTCAAAGTTTCAGTCAAAATCCAAAAACAGCCCGTTCGGGGGAATGAAGCTGAGTGGAACGGTGCATACAACCATCGTCGACGGAAAGGTCGTGGTGAGTGAAAAAGTGTTGCTGTGAGCAGGGGAGTCCGGAAAATATACAAGGACAAGAGGAGGAAATCGGATGGAAATGTTTACGGATAGACTGATTTCAGGCATTAAGAAGCTTAACAATCCTACAGTGGCGGGTCTCGATCCGAAACTGGAATATGTTCCGGCCTTTATAAGGGAAAGAGCCTTCAAAGAACTGGGATACGGGTTTGAAGGTGCGGCGGAAGCAATCCTGCAATTTAATAAAATACTGATAGATGCACTTAGGGATGTCATTCCTGCTGTAAAACCGCAGCTTGCCTATTACGAAATGTACGGGGTGGCTGGCGTGAAGGCTTTTGCCGAAACCTGTACCTATGCGGAGTCAAAAGGGATGCTTGTAATCGCCGACGGCAAGCGAAATGATATCGGAACGACAGCCGAAGCTTATTCTACGGCATTTCTGGGAAAAACGGCAATTGGTGCGGGAGAGAGCTCGGCATTTACCGCTGATGCACTTACCGTGAATCCGTATCTTGGTTATGACGGGATCAAACCATTCATTGATGATTGTGCCAGACATGGAAAGGGAATATTCATCCTGGTCAAGACTTCGAATAAGTCTTCGGGTCAGCTGCAGGACCTGTTTACTAAAGACGGGAAGACCATCTATGAAACAGTAGCGGAGCTGGTAAACGAGTGGGGTAGCCAGTTGGTGGGAGAAAGTGGCTACAGTGCGGTAGGAGCAGTCGTCGGTGCAACATACCCCGAGCAGGCGAAGATCCTCAGACGCATCATGAAAAAGACATATATCCTGGTTCCCGGGTATGGCGCACAGGGCGGGACTGCCAAAGACGCTATACAATCCTTTGACAAAGATGGTCTGGGGGCTGTGATCAATGCTTCCAGAAGCATCATGTGCGCATGGAAATCAGAGAAATGGTCGGCAACTTATGGAGAAAATTCATTTGATAGTGCAGCAAGAGCGGAAGCTATCCGGATGCGGGATGAAATCAACGAGGCACTGACAGGAAGGGAGCGGACAGAATGAGAGCGTTTTTAGCGCTGGAGGATGGAACTGTATTTGAAGGCAGCAGTTTTGGAGCTGTTGGAGAAATAACAGGAGAGTTTGTGTTTAACACCGGCATGACCGGTTATCAGGAGGTTTTGACGGATCCCTCCTACTGTGGGCAAATCGTAACAATGACCTATCCGCTGATCGGTAATTATGGGGTGAATCTGGAGGATGTAGAATCCGCTAAGCCCCAGGTCAAGGGATTTGTAGTCAGGGAAATGTGCAAGACGCCGAGCAATTGGCGTTCGCTTGAGACATTGAATGAATACCTTGCGAGAAACGGCATCATCGGTGTAGAAGGAATCGACACCCGGGCTTTGACAAGAATATTACGTGACCGTGGTACCATGAAGGGTATTATTTCAACAGAACAAGATTTTAAATTTGAAGATAAGCTGGAAAAGATAAGGGATTATAGAATTGAAAATCCGGTAATGCAGGTAAGTATTGAGAAGACGAAACATTTTCAAGGAGATGGGTTCAGAGTTGCACTGCTCGATTATGGAATCAAGCAAAATATCATCCGATCCCTTTTAAACAGAGGGTGTGAAGTATATCAGTTCCCGGCTTCGGCAACTTCTGGGGAAATCCTGGCGGTAAATCCGGATGGAATCATGCTGTCAAACGGTCCTGGAGATCCCAAGGATTGTACGCATCAAATAAGGACGATTCAAGAACTGTTGGGTAAAAAGCCGATCTTTGGCATATGTCTTGGTCATCAGCTGATGGCGCTTGCGACCGGTGGGGATACGGAAAAACTCAAGTATGGACACCGGGGTTGCAATCATCCTGTAAAGGATATCGAAAGGGACCTGACCTATATTACCTCACAAAATCATGGATATACGATTGTAGAGGACAGCCTTGACAAGAATAGAATGGCGGTCAGCCACAGAAATATGAATGATGGTACGGTTGAAGGTGTTATGTACAGGGATTTGCCGGTATTTACAGTGCAGTTTCATCCGGAAGCCTCGCCGGGACCTGCTGACACGGCCTACCTGTTTGACAGGTTCCTTGAAATGATGAAAAACTGGAAAGGGGATCAGCATGCCTAGACGTAATGATGTCAGTAAAGTAATGGTGATTGGTTCAGGACCAATCATAATCGGACAGGCGGCAGAGTTTGACTATGCCGGCACACAGGCCTGCCAGGCACTGAAAGAGGAAGGGATCGAGGTAGTTCTTGTCAATAGTAACCCTGCCACGATCATGACGGATACAAATATAGCGGACAGAGTTTATATAGAGCCACTCAATGTACAGACGATCCGGAAGATTATTCTGAAGGAAAGGCCCGACAGCCTTCTGCCTACTTTGGGAGGTCAGACCGGACTTAATCTCGCAATGGAACTGTCCGAATCCGGTTTTCTGGAGGAGCAGGGCGTCAAGCTTCTCGGTACTGCTACGGAAGCAATAAAGATGGCTGAAGACAGACAGGCTTTCAAGGATACAATGGAAAGCATCGGTGAGCCGTGTATTGCGAGCAAAGTCGTCACTACGGTAGAAGATGCGCTGGCCTTCGCAGAAGAAATAGATTATCCGGTCATCGTGAGGCCGGCGTACACGCTGGGTGGAACCGGCGGCGGCATCGCCGCAGACAAGGCCCAGCTGGTCGAAATCGCAACGAATGGACTCAGGCTGAGCAGAGTCGGACAGGCTCTGATTGAAAAAGGGATCGCAGGCTGGAAGGAAATTGAGTATGAGGTGATGAGGGACGGCAAAGGCAACGTAATAACCGTCTGTAACATGGAAAACATTGATCCTGTCGGCGTACATACCGGAGACAGTATTGTTGTCGCACCTTCTCAGACGCTTTCAGACAAGGAATACCAGATGCTCAGGACAGCTTCATTGAAGATCATCTCCGCCCTTGGCATTCAAGGGGGGTGTAATGTGCAGTTTGCACTGCATCCGACAAGCTATGAGTATTCGGTCATTGAAGTGAATCCCAGGGTGAGCCGTTCTTCCGCACTGGCGTCAAAAGCCACAGGATACCCGATAGCTAAGGTTGCTACCAAAATTGCGATCGGTTACAGTCTGGATGAGATCCGCAATGCGGTTACCGGTAAAACCTACGCCTGCTTTGAACCTACATTGGATTATGTAGTGGTAAAAATACCAAAATGGCCATTTGACAAATTTGTTAAGGCCAGAAGGACTCTTGGTACGCAGATGAAGGCCACCGGAGAGGTCATGGCCATCAGCAGTTCTTTTGAAGCTGCCCTGATGAAGGCGATCAGGTCACTGGAACTTAACATATATACGCTTGAACAGGAACAATACACAAAACTTGATACGCAGACAATAGAAAACAAACTGCAGGATATAAACGATGTGAGACTCTTTGTCATTGCGGAAGCACTCAGAAGAGGTATTTCTGTTGAGAAGATCCATGAGATTACAAAAATTGACGATTTCTTCCTCTGCAAGATCAATGAACTCGTCTTGATGGAAGAGAAACTCAAGACCGTCACATTGGAAAATATTTCAACAGAGATGCTCCGAAAAGCAAAAAGACTTGGCTTTCTGGATTCGGTTATCGCAGGATCTATTGGTTCGGACAAAAAATCCGTCAAGAAAAGGCGTACGGAGCTGGGCATCACGACAGCTTATAAGATGGTTGACACCTGTGCAGCCGAATTTGAAGCCGTATCGCCTTATTATTACTCAACCTTTGACCTGTTCTCCGAAGTGAAGGAATCGAACCGTAAAAAGATCCTGGTCATTGGTTCAGGACCTATACGAATCGGGCAGGGAATCGAATTCGACTACTGTTCGGTGCACTCGGTCTGGGCCTTAAAGGAACAGGGTTATGAGACCATTATTGCAAACAATAACCCCGAGACTGTCAGCACGGACTTCGATACCTCCGACAGACTATACTTTGAACCACTGACGATAGAAGACGTTGAAAGTATTATCGAAGTTGAAAAACCTGAGGGCGTTATCGTACAATTTGGTGGCCAAACGGCAATAAAGCTGGTGAATGCACTTAGTGAACTGGGGATAAAAATATATGGAACACAGGCAAAAGATGTTGATGCAGCAGAAGACAGGGAGAAATTCGATAAGATCCTTGAGATGGTTGGCATTCCACGACCGAACGGACGGATGGTCTATACGCTCGAGCAAGCACTGGAAGCTGCAAACGAATTGATTTATCCCGTGCTGGTGCGTCCTTCCTATGTGCTTGGCGGCCAGGGTATGGAAATAGCCTATAGTGATAAGGATATCATAGAGTTTATGGAAATCATCAACCGGATCAAGCAGGAGCATCCGATCCTGGTGGACAAATATCTGATGGGCAAGGAAATTGAAGTTGACGCGATCTGTGACGGCGAAAACATCCTGATTCCAGGGATCATGGAACATCTGGAACGTGCAGGCGTCCATTCGGGTGACAGTATCTCCGTCTATCCGGCAGCCTCTCTCAATAAAAAAACAGTCCAGGAAATTATACAATACTCGGAGAAGCTCGCCAAGGCATTGAATGTGATCGGCCTTATCAATATTCAATATGTACTTTACAATAACGAACTCAACGTGATAGAAGTGAATCCGAGGTCAAGCCGCACAGTACCGTATATCAGCAAGGTCACGGGAATACCGATGGTGGATATTGCTACGAAGATCATGACGGGTAAAAAACTCAGCGATTTCAGATTTGGTACGGGCTTGTACAGAAATGCCGATTATGTGGCAATCAAGGTACCGGTATTCTCTTTTGAAAAGCTGCATGACGTGGATACAAGCCTGGGGCCGGAGATGAAATCAACCGGCGAAGTGCTTGGAATAGCAAAAACATTCCATGAGGCACTTTATAAAGGGATCATAGCCTCCGGCATCAAACTTCCGGGAAAGGGCGGCGGCATTCTGATGACAGTCAGGGATTCCGACAAAACAGAGTTGATCCCGATTGCAGAGAAGTTTGAAAAATTCGGATATGAATTGTGGGCGACAGGAAAAACTGCAAATATGCTGAATACTCATGGAATTGCAACCAATGCGGTAAAGAAGATTGATGAAGGTTCGCCGAACCTGCTGGACCTCATTTCATCAGGCAGGATCAAGCTAGTCATAAATACTCCTACAAAGGGCCGTCAGCCTGAGAGAGACGGTTTTAAAATAAGACGGAAGGCAGTGGAAATGTCCATACCGTGTCTGACTTCACTCGATACGGCCAACGCAGTGCTTGACTGTATTGAATTGGAAAATGGCAATCAGGAATTGGATGTAATCGATCTAAGTGTATTCGAAGAATAAGTAAGCGGAGGATTGTGATGAAGCCGAGACAGCTTATGGACAGGGTAAAAAAAATAGAAGAGCTTACAGATGAAATTTACAGGATGACGGTGGAATCTGAATACATCGCTAAGAACGCCATTGCAGGGCAATTCGTAAACATAAAATGCTGCGATGGCTCGCAGGCCCTTCTCAGACGGCCTATAAGCATATGCTCCGTCGACAGGAGCAGCGGCAGCTATGAGATCCTGTTTCAGAAGAAAGGCAGCGGGACTGGATTGCTGGCCTTAAAAAAACCTGGGGATTGTCTGGATATATTGGGACCCCTTGGAAACGGTTTTGATCTTAATATCAAATATGGACGAATAGCTGTAATAGGAGGAGGAATTGGTATTTTTCCACTGCTGTTCCTCCTCAATGAAAGCAAATCTGTTGTTAAAAGGGCATATCTTGGCTTCAGAACAAAGAAGCTGATAGTGCTTCAAAATGAATTTAAAAACATCAGCACTTCACTTCAAGTCACGACGGATGACGGAAGCTATGGAGAACATGGCTTTGTGACGGACTTGCTGAAGAGGGATCTCCTTTCGGAAAAATTTGATATGATCTATGCCTGCGGTCCGACACCCATGCTTAAAATAGTGATGGAAACAGCGAACTCGAATGATATGAACTGCCAGGTATCGCTGGAACAGCGTATGGGCTGCGGCTTCGGCGCATGTCTTGTATGTGCCTGCAAGACGCATGCGGAAAACGGAAATTGGCAATACAGCCACGTTTGCAAGGACGGCCCGATATTTGACAGCAGGACGGTAGTGCTCGAATAACGGTCAGGAAGCAGTTTGGGCAGAGAATCATCAAAAGCTTTCATAAAAGCGACGACAGGAATAATAGGATAGATAGGAATCAGTGGAGGTAAAATGAGCGGGTTTGATTTATCGGTCGACATCTGTGGCCTGAAGCTAAAAAACCCTGTTATAGCCGCTTCCGGAACATTTGGCTTCGGAAGGGAACATGCCGGGTTTATAGATCTGAATAAAATAGGCGGTATCAGCGTAAAAGGACTTACCTTGATGCCCAGACAGGGCAACAAGCCACCAAGAGTTGCAGAGACGCCGGCTGGAATGCTGAACAGTGTCGGTCTCCAGAACCCGGGTGTTGAAGCTTTTGTTAAAAATGAAATTCCCTTTTTGAGGCAATATTCAGCAGCGATCATTGTAAACATCGCCGGCAATACAATTGACGAGTACTGTGAGATGGCACGGATATTGTCCGGGGCAGACATTGATGCGATTGAACTGAATGTATCCTGCCCGAATGTCAAATCGGGAGGTGTAGCTTTTGGCAACACATGTTCAGGAATTGCAGAAATCACTTCAAAGGTAAGGAAGCTTTGTAAAAAACCTTTAATAGTCAAACTGACTCCGAATGTTACAAGTATCGCTGAAATAGCGATGGCCGCAGAAGATGCCGGGGCTGATGCCCTTTCTCTGATCAATACGCTGCTTGGGATGGTTATAGACATCGAGACCAGAAAACCTGTACTTGCCAACAATACCGGCGGACTATCAGGCCCGGCAGTAAAACCGGTGGCGGTCAGAATGGTCTATGAAGTCTCTCAGGCTGTAAAAATACCGGTTATAGGCATGGGCGGCATTTCAAACGGCTGTGACGCGGTCGAATTTATGCTGGCCGGTGCAGCAGCAGTTATGGTCGGCACCGAAGGATTGATTTATCCTGATGCCTGTATAAAAGTATGCGAGGGGATCGAACAATATATGAGAAGGCATCATTTGAATCAGACCGAAGAAATCACAGGCAAAATGGAAATGAACAGGTGAAGGTATGAATACAAGATTAATTTTTGTAAGGCATGCGGAAGCAGAAGGCAACAAAATAAGAAGGTTTCACGGCTGGACAGATTCGAGCCTGACGGACAGAGGCCATCTCCAGGCGCAGCGTGTGGCTGAAAGGCTGAAAGATACCGATATCGATGTCTTATACTCAAGCAGCTTGAAAAGAACACTGCAGACGGCTGAATACATTTCAACAGTGAAAGGACTTCCGATCATCAGAACGGACAAACTGAAAGAAATTAACGGAGGAGACTGGGAGGGCCATACCTGGGATGAATTGCAGGAAAAATGGCCGGAGGCTTATGAAACATGGGATAACCGGCCTCATGAGCACCAGATGCCCAATGGGGAGTCCATGGAGGAATTTCAAAAAAGACTCATAGAAGAAGTTCTGGACATCATTGGCAGGAATACCGGAAGAACAGTCTGCATTGTGACGCATGGCACGGCTATAAGGGCTTTAATCTGCTATTTCCGTGCTTGTGAGCTGGAGGAGATGAGCAATGTTGCATGGTGCGACAATACAGCTATCACAATACTTGATTATGATGGTACTGATTTTACGACTGTGACAGAGGGCGATGCGTGTCATTTGGGCAGTGATCTTGGAACGATTGTAAATCAGGATTGGTGGGAAGAGTATAATAAGAAGATCAAGGACAGGGAAAATGATCGAAAGAAAAAATGATTGAAAGAAAAAATAATCGAAAGAAAAAATGATCGAAAGAAACAGGAGGAAAGTTTCATGTCGGATAAGAAGCTGGTCAATTGGTTGTTCAAAACAGGCGCGGTGAGGGTTTGCCCTGAAGGCAAACCGTTCTGGTATACCTCGGGAACTATAGGACCCTATTACATAAATACTCATTTCCTTTACGGCAGCGAGAAAAAGGCGAACGAGCTTCTGGAAGCCATAGATGCTTTTAAATCCGACAAACTTGGATGCCCTGACAAACTTCTCAATATCATAGAGGCAAATTATGCAAAGGATGAGATTTTCAAGGGCTTGATAGGCAGCATGCTGGAATATATTAATGATAATATAGAAATTGCAGACATTGATTATATATCGGGAGGAGAGAGACGCGACTGGTTTTTCTCACTCATTCTGGCAAAATTGCTTCAGAAACCGCATATAACGATATATAAAGATTTGGCCTCGGTTATCACTGAAAAAGGAGAAACCTTTGAAGTGCAGTCTGTTAATGGCGCAAGAGTGCTGCATATTGCGGATCTGATTACGGAAGCCTCCAGCTATGAACGAGCATGGATTCCTGCAATCAAAAATATTAGCGGTCAGATGACGCACAGTCTTGTCGTGGTGGACAGGCTTCAGGGAGGCTGTGAACTGCTTGAGAGAAATAATGTATGCTCCTTCGCATTGGTTTCGATCGATAAGGACTTTTTTGACAGTGTGCTTGGTTTGAAACTCATTAATGAAGGACAGTACGAAATGCTGCTCAAATATGCTTCAAATCCCAGAGAGTCGATGAAGGCCTTCCTCAATGCGCACCCGGAATTCCTGGAAAATGCCCTGAAAGCGGACAATAAAACAAGTGAACGAGCGAGGCTTTGTATAGAGAAAAAAATATACGCATGAGATAAACATGAAAAATCTTTATCAACTTGTTGAAAGCGGAAGAGTGATGAAAAACAAAAAAACAGGAATTGGTATTCGGAGCCTTTGTGTATTGGTTATTGGCGCATTTACTGTATTTGCAGTATTTGTATGTTCTGCCTGTTCAAACGCAGCAGGAAATAATACAGGTACAGAATTGCCTTCTGCAATTGATACAACCTCTGCAGGAAATACAACTTCGGAATCTGCGCCAACACAACCTGCTATATCAGCCGAGCCGACCGCATCAACACAGCAGAGCGCATCAACACAGCAGAACGGAGAACCCGTGAATTCCGGGAATATTGCAGGGGGCAGCAGCACATCCAATGAAGATGACCCGATCCGTATGCAAATCAAACATATGGGCCTTGACGAAAAAATAGGCCAGATGTTCATTGTCGGTTTTAAAGGTACAACAACAGAGAATGAAATAAAAACCATGATCCAAAAATACCATGTCGGTGGAATAATCCTTTTTCGCAATAATGTAGCCAATCCCAGCCAATTGCTTTCTTTGGTCAACTCCCTAAAGCTTTTGAATTCCAAAAACAAACTACCTCTGTTCCTGTCTGTTGATGAAGAAGGCGGCAGAATCAGCAGGCTGCCCGATCAGCTTGTTAAACTGCCCTCCAATCAGGATTTGGGTAAAATAAATGAACCGCAGTTATCTTTTCATATTGGCGGTGTGCTTGCCTACGAATTAAAAGCTTTTGGATTCAACATGGATTTTGCGCCGGTAGTCGACATCTTCAGCAATCCGAAAAACACGGTGATCGGTGACAGGTCTTTCGGTACCGAACCGGACATTGTAAGCAGGCTGGGAGTCCAGACGATGAAAGGATTGCAAGAGGGAGGTGTTGTCCCGGTTGTAAAGCATTTCCCAGGGCATGGGGATACGCTTGTGGATTCACATGTCGGACTGCCGACAGTAGAATATGAACTGGAAAGGCTGAAGAGTTTCGAATTCAAGCCATTTCAGGCAGCTATAGAAAATAAAGCTGATGTAGTTATGATTGCACATATTCTCATGAAAGCAATCGACCCGAAAAATCCGGCATCAATGTCAAAAACCATGATTACGGATATTTTAAGAAATCAGATGGGCTTTGAGGGTGTAGTTGCTACGGATGATATGACGATGGGAGCAATTCTTGAAAATTATAAAATGAGTACTGCAGTTGTTAAATCTGTTGAGGCAGGTTGCGATATCCTTCTTGTATGTCATGGGTTTGATAACCAGCTGGATGCCTTCAATGCCTTAAAAACCTCGGTCAGAAATGGAACGATTGCGGAAAAACGCATCGATGAAAGCGTTTACAGGATATTAAAGCTTAAGCGACAGTATGCAATATCTGACAAAAGAAGTACTTCGATTCATGTTGATGAAATAAACAATAAAATAAACGATGTTTTAAATAAACGCTAATCAGGGACAATCATCATTTGAGAAAAAACCCGCTTCTTTATTCAGAACAAATTATGTTATAATATAATTTAGCAAAACACCGGATGGGCGTATACTGGAATAGCTGCACATTTGCGGCCGGGGATGATAAAAGGAGTACTTCATTGGAAAGTAACAGGGAAAAACGCGAAAATAACAGGGTTCCTGAAGAAGAAATCGCATTACAGTATAAATATATGGAACAGATCAAGGAATTGAACCAGGAATATGTTGTGAAATATGGAAAGCAGAGACTGGTATACCTTCAGTCATTTGGCTGTCAGATGAATGAGAATGATTCCGAGAAACTGTCGGGAATGCTTGAAATTATGGGCTATACACATACGGACAAGCTTGAGGATAGCGATTTAATCATTTACAACACCTGCTGTGTCAGAGAAAATGCAGAATTAAAGGTATACGGACACCTTGGTTCGCTAAAAACTTTGAAAAAGATAAAACCGGACATGGTCATCGCCGTATGCGGCTGTATGATGCAGCAAAAGGATGTTGTCGGGCATATCAGAGAAAAGTACCGGCAGGTTGATTTAATATTCGGTACACATAATCTTTACAAGTTTCCGGAGTTGCTGCACAAAGCGCTTGAATCCGACTCAATGGTGGCAGATGTGGAGAGCTCTGAGGGATCTATTGCCGAAGGGGTTCCTGTAAGACGCGGGAAGGGAGTAAAAGCCTGGTTGACGATCATGTACGGCTGCAATAATTTTTGCTCGTACTGTATTGTTCCATATGTCAGAGGAAGGGAAAGAAGCAGGCAGATTTCTGATATCGTCGATGAGGCAAGGCTTTTGGGACATCAGGGGTTCAAGGAAATAACACTGCTCGGGCAGAATGTCAATTCCTACGGAATGGATTTAAAGGATGGCAGCAGCTTCGCAGGCTTGCTCCGAAGCCTGGAGGACGTTGAAGGCATTGACAGGGTCCGGTTTATGACTTCTCATCCGAAGGATCTCTCGGAGGACCTGATACTGGCCATGAGGGACTGCAAAAAGGTCTGCGAGCATTTGCACCTGCCTGTTCAGGCCGGCAGCAATACGATTCTCCATGAGATGAACAGGAAGTATACAAGAGAATATTACTCTGATCTGACAGAAAAGATACGTAATCAGATCCCGGATATTTCATTGACGACTGACATTATTGTCGGATACCCCGGCGAGAGTGACGAGGATTTTGAACAGACACTGGATCTCATTGAAAAAGTAAGGTTCGATTATGTATATACGTTCCTGTATTCAAAACGTTCAGGGACACCGGCTGCAAAAAAAGAAGACCAGGTAAGCGAGAAGGTCAAGAAGGAAAGGTTCAACGCATTGCTTGCGCTGCAAAACCGGATCGGAAAAGAATTGAATGAACCGTTGTTGGGAAAAACCGTCGAAATACTGGTGGAAGGGCCGAGTAAAAACAGTATTCATACGCTTACTGGACGAACGCGGACAAATAAGATTGTGAATCTAAAAGGCGGTACGGATCTGGCGGGAAGACTAGTTCATGTGAAAATTACAGGTACAGGTACCTGGTCGCTGGACGGCAGCCTGGAATAAAACTAAGCATAACGGCTTTGCAAAACTGTAATGGTTTGAAAGTGAATGGAATTACTGAGAAATGGAATTACTGAGAAATGGAATTACTGAGAAATGGAATTACTGAGAAATGGAATTACTGAGAAA
>JAEWQC010000245.1 GCA_023399355.1 Bacillota bacterium
TTTTATTTAGTTTTTGTCTGCTCCTCCGGTAATTCTTTCCTGTGCTCTCTTTCCAGATTTACACCTTGTATATGTATGTTTACTTCAATGACGTTCAACCCTGTCATTTCCTCCACGGCGCTTTTTACCTTTTCCTGTATCGTCCATGCGACTTCCGGAATACGAAAGCCATATTCTACAATAATGAACAAATCTATTGCTGCTTCCTTTTCGCCAACTTCCACCTTGACACCTTTGGAAAGATTTTTCCGGCCAAGTGCTTCAGCAATACCACCGGCAATACCACCGCTCATGCTGGTTACACCTGGCACCTCGGTCGCGGCGATCCCTGCTATAATGGCAACTACTTCATCAGTGATCTTTATGGCACCGATTTCGTTGACCATACTTTGGGTATTTTCTTCCATAGCTTACCTCCATAGGGTTACTCGATTGAAAGTATTATAACATTTTTCTCCTGCCAAGTAAAATAAAGATTGTAAAGGCTGATCGTTGACTTAGTCAACAATTTGCCTCGAGCAGATTGTTGATATATCAACTGCTTGCCCATGCATCCTGATTAAAACATGGTTTTTATATGGATCTCATCTATTGATACTTTCGCCTGTCTGGTCACAACATCTGCAATCTGTGCAGTCTGTGACGTTGAAAGGCTTGGTGTCTTGACTACGATATCCACGCTTCCGTCATCTGCGAATAAGACAAAGCTGTCTGCAAATCCAAGTTTATTAATAAGTGCTTCAATCCGCATTTCTTTATCCGCATTCCCGGTGATAGCCATCATTTTGTCATAAGCGGCCGCTTTGGATTCCTTACTCGCATTGACATCCTCAGTTATTGCCTTTAAAGATTCACTGCTTTTATCCCTGCTGGTTTCCTTATCCATTTTGGATTCGGCAAAAAAATCATTAGCCATTTTGGAGGCACTTACATTTTTCTGTGCAGTCACAGTGTCCGGTGTTCCCTGATCGGCCCCGGCAAGTCCTTCATTGTCAATTTCATTGTCAACATACACGGCATCTCCGAGCTTTCCTTGCGTATTGGCAGAAGTGCTGCCCTGTCTGTAGCTGTATTGCAGATATCCCGCCACCACAATCATCAGTATCAATGCTAAAATCACAATCTGCTTTCTTTTAAAAACCATCATTACACTGCCCCCTTTATGAAACTGTTAAAATTGTTATTGGTTTTTTGTCCCATTTAGTAAATAATATATTCAGTTGACTATTTGTTTATATCTGTTTTTTTGGAAAACCTGTCACTTTTTCCTCTGCACCACATGTACCTTGTGAGCCGCGACATCAAGCACTACCATCACTGAATCACAGATCCTTTCTCTTACCTCTGCACTGTCAGCGCCGTCTGCTACAACAAGCACTCCTTTAACTTCAGGTTCAATTTTTTTCAGAATGACCGGCTTTTTCCCCCCATCGGATGAATCCTCATAAGTAAGGGTGCTGTCATATTCCTCCTGGTCTATGCTTCTTGTTCCACCTCCGCTGTCTTTTTCCTGTGTTCCGCTTTGATTCTTTTTTATATCATACGCTGGTACATTCTCGCTGCTGGTTGCATAGGTAATCATCACATCAGCCCTCCCGACCCCCTTCATTTGCGAAAGTAAGGCCTCAAGGCGGGATTCATCATCAGTTCCTCCAGATATAGCCAAATTACCTGAAACTGTTGCTTTGGGAGCTGTATCCTGATCGTTCCGGCTTGTATCTGTTCCCTTTCCTTTTAGCAGTGTACTGCCGGCAATAATTATGATGACACCGACAATGATAACTATCACCGTATTTTCAACAACCTTCTTCCTGTCCTGCCCTTCTATCATAGACTTCAGCTTTTTTAAAATTTCCATATCATCACCTCTCATTGATAACCCAGCCGCTGCTCATTTTTGTAAAGAATTTATCTTGGAAATAATTATATTGTCACTGCTTATGCCAAATATATCGCTAATCCTGTCTTCCAGTTTTTTCTTGACAGAAGGGTCGGAATTGTCGGTAATCACACTGGTACTTGTCTCTTCACCTATATCTATCTTTTTAATCCGTTCGACCGGTTTAATTGAATTATCCCCATCTTCGCTCTCCACAGTGACAGTATCTTGTGGAGAACTGTCCCGTGTTGTTGGAGAACTGTCCCCCTTATCTTTTTTACCGGCTGGGCTTTCGGTCTCGGGGACGATTTCTATATAGGCCCGTTTTATTTCGCCGAAATTTTTGGAGTTGTAATCTTCGTTGAATATAACATCAGCATGGGCCTGCTTAACCCCTTTGACTTCTTTCGCATTCTGCTCCAGTTGTTCTATGATCTTGTCCCTGTAAACATCTACAATTTGCTTCATCTGCTCCTTTTTAAGAATTTTACTATCTTTTTCCACTTCAAGTTTGTCAAGTTGATTGCTGTTTGATACTTGAAATGCACTTATATCTGCGTTTCTTCCTAAAAGCCCTGTCAGTGGACTAATGATTGCAATAATTAAAATCGTCCCGGTTACGAGGTTGATGTATTTTTTCATTTTGCCTGTGGGCAGCAACATTTCAAACATGATAATAAAAAGCACCAGTGCTACAATATTAATCACCCATTGTCTCGTAAACGCTAACATTCAATCCTCCTCCCACATAAAACCCCGCCGGCATCAAACTATACTTATCGAAGCATGGCACTCAGGTTCCCTGCACTGATAAGTGCTGTGACCGAAATCAGAAACATAACGGCAACCGCTGCAGTCACAGCAAAAATGTGAAGTATGGAACCGGCTACATCATTGATACAGTTGGTTATCCTCTTCTCCGAGATCGGCTCAAGCAATGCTCCTGCTGCCTTATAAAGCGCTACAAGCGCAATGATCTTAATCAAAGGGACAATACAGATTAAGATGACCCCAAGCATGACTGCCACACCTGCTGCATTCTTGATAAGAAGTGTGCAGCCAATAACTGTGTCTGCCGCATCTGAGAGCGTTTTTCCCACAATTGGAATAAAAGTACTTATCGCAAATTTGGCTGCTTTTTGAGTGACTCCATCTACAACAGCTCCCATAGACCCCTGCAGGGACACCACACCGATAAACAGGGTCAGTATGATTCCGAGAGCCCAAAGGCTTATTTGTTTTATAAAACCTGCCAGCCTTGTAAGCTGTACCTTTTCGGAAATATTGTTAACTATGGCAAGTATTGTTGAAAGAAAAATCAAGGGAATGAAAACATTCTTTATTATAGTTGCCGTGACTTCCACCACCATCAGCATGACCGGTTGAAAAATACCGCCGGTGGTAATATTGCCGCCAGAAACCAGCAGGGTTATCAGTACAGGAACCGTGGCATACATAAAACCAACCATACCGTCAATAATCTCCACACCCAGCTTGATTGCAGTACTGAAACTGACAAGGAGAATGGATACAATTACAATATAACAGACATAAAAAGCGATTTCTGAAACGCTGTCGCTCAAAAATGCAGACTGCAAATTTCTAAGCAATGCACAGATTACGATCAGCACGGCTAATTTTATCAGAATGCCAAGGTTCTGGTACAATTCATTGAATAAATACTTCAAAGCATTATTCATCAGGTTTTTAAAGTTGAAATCCAATTTTCCTGCGGAAATGTCTCCAATAATTTCAGAAGGGTCAACCCCATCAAGCATCGATTTGCTATCCTTATCCATATAGTTGTCCAATTCCTCTTCAATCTTTGCAATTCCTCCTGCTTTTGATTGTTCCTGAAGAATTCTGTCCTCAATAGTTTTATCAGCCTGCCCTCCCTCATCCGAAAGGGCATAACAGGTAAAGCCTCCGCAAACTTGCAGTATCATAAATATCATTAAAACCAAAAAGTACTTTTTAAGGCTTTTGTAACGATTTTTCATAATTCCCCCTGTTTCAAGGCATTACTTTGATAACCAAATCCAGCAGTGAAGTGATGATGGGAATAGCAAGTACTACGATTGTTACTTTCCCACCCAGTTCTATCTTAGAAGCGATTGAACCCTCGCCGGCATCCTTGCACACTTCCGCGCCAAATTCAGTGATGTATGCTATTCCAGTTATCTTAAGAACTGTAGTGAAATAAACCGGCTTAATATCCGCTTTGCTTGCAAAACCTTCCAGCACTTCAACAATGGCTGCTAACCTGGGTGCAAGAAGCATGAATATGACAATACCGGTGACAATACTGGCTTGAATGGCAATTTCAGGCTTTTGGACGCGAAGGATGATGATGATTACAGCCGCTACGATACCAATGCCTATAATCTGCAGTATTTGCATCCGCTCAATCCTCCCTGGACATTTATCCTGCAAGTATTTTAAAGACGTCTGGGATTAATTCAGTTTGAATATTATTTTTACCGTTTCAAATAGATTTGCAATTTCTTTTACTACCATTAAAAGTACGACGATCAATCCGGCGAGAGTCGTCATCATGGCCTGTTCTTCACGGCCGGATCTGATCAGAAGCTGATTCAGTACAGCAACCAATATCCCTATTGCGGCAATCCTGAAAATCAAGTCAACCCCCATATTGTTCATTCCCCTCTTCTATTCATTCAGATAAGCACGATCACTACGGCAATACCGCCCAATATGCCAAGGCTCCTGTACATTTTCTCATTTTTGCTTCGATTCACCTCGGCTTTAACTTCCTGGTGCTTCAATTGATCCAATGCAAGCCTGATGTTTTTCACCTGACCCTCCAGGTCGGTACAGCCAAGTATTTTCCCAAATGTTAATAGAATTTCTTCATCTTCCTTGTTCAGTGCAGTTCTCTTTATGTTCTGTATTACGGCTTGCTCCCATGCCTGACTGGCACTTCTGTTCCTGCCTTCATTTAAAATCTCCACAGTCCCGGAGAAGAATAACCCCGCCTCACTTCTGCTTACCTTTCCGATCCGTATAAATACCTCAGCAATTACATCAGAAAGATAACTGATCTGGTTTTCAAACATCTGCAGCATGCTCTGAAGCTCTCTTAACTGCTGCGGCCTCTTGCGGCAATCCGTCGACAGCACAGCTCCCAGAAATGTACACGAAAGTATTACAATCAGACTCCCTGCGATTTTAAACAGCATATGGATCAACTCCCGGCAAAGGTTTCATTTTTATTCCGTCAATAATCTCCATCAAGGAACCCGGCCCATTCAGGTTTCCAAGCACAATATACCTTTCAAAAATCTTCTCTTCCATCATTTTCAATACTTCGCGCCTGCTTTGAAGTTCTGATACATTATACCCGTGCGCCGATGTCACTATTTTTACGCCTGCATTTAATACGCAGTGCACCGCCTCCCGATCTCCTTCATTACCGATTTCGTCCGTTATGATGACATTCGGAGACATTGAACGGATCAGCATGGTCATGCCTAGACTTTTGGGGCATCCGTCAAGAACGTCTGTCCGGCACCCCACGTCATTCTGTGGAACACCGTGCAGACAAGCAGCAATTTCAGACCGTTCATCTACGATTCCAACCTTTACCCCCCTGAAGGACTCCTTTGGAAAGCCGTCACTCAGCGTTCTGGCTACGTCCCTTAGAATTGTCGTCTTACCGCACTGCGGCGGGGAGATGATCAGTGTATTATAGATTTCGGAACTATTCTTTATGATGTATTTCATGATCTTTCCCGAGCATCCAATGACCTGATTTGAAATTCTTATATTAAGACCGGCTATATCCTTGATATTCCTGACACTGCTTCCGTCAGTGACAACCCTGCCTGAAAGTCCGACTCTGTGCCCTCCCCTGACAGTGATATATCCGTTTCTGATCTCTTCCTGATAAGCATATATGGAGTTTTCACTCATTAGTTCGAGTGAATTCTTAATATCCTCTTGTCTGACGATATAGCTTCTTTCGCATGAGTCTTGAAGAGAACCGTCCCTGCCGACAAACCATTCCCTTTTATAATTTTGCAGCATCAGAGGCTTGTCTGCTCTGAGCCTGATCTCTTCCAATCCTTCTTCATTCTTTGAAACAGCTTGTTCGATAATATCGGAGACCTCTTTGGGCAGCATTGGCAGGATATCTTTTAAAAAAGTGCTATGATGCTTGATAGCAGTATTTCTTCCAATTTCATTCTTCATCTGTTTTCCCCCTGCAATTTGAATCTTATATATGTAATGAAAGAAGGATATTGTCTTTATAATAGTTATTTGACTTTGTCCAAATTTATGACTATATAATTTGCAGGCGAAAAAAAATTACAGTAGCATCGAGCTCCTGTAATCACACAATTCGCTGAATTCGCCTATTGGGTCGGATATACTTTCTAAATGAACAGTAAAGAATAAAGGGGGATGAACCACTGTATTTGCGCAATTCAACAAATTCACCTGTTTTGTCAATGTTGCTTTGTAACTGGCCCTAAAAAAAAGGCCTGCATTTGCAAGCCTTTTTTACGAGTCATTCTTTATTTTACTACGCCGAATTTGTTCAGCGGCCAGAACCTGAAGACCGCCTTGCCCTCAATCTGGCAACGGTCAATCAAGCCGAAAGTCCTGCTGTCCTTGCTTACTTCCCTGTTATCTCCAAGCACAAGGTATTTCCCTTTTGGAATAGTTTTCAGCGGAAATACCAGTTCGCTCTGCTCGCGTTGAAACGTCTCACCCTTTACATAGGGTTCATTAAGTACTTCCCCGTTTATGTAGACCTTTCCTTCTCTTATGTCAACCTCGTCTCCGGGAACACCAATCACCCTCTTGACTAATCTGACATTGGTCTTCTGTTCAAGCGGCTTGAATATTTCTGAAACGTCCTTTAAAAAAATCTTGACTTTTGCAGGATAATTGGCAGGATACTTATCTTCAATAAAAACAATGATATCCTCTCTGGATGGATCACCAAACAGGTATGTCAACTTTTCAATGAATAGATGCTGGCCTTCCATAAGTGTATCCTGCATGGAAGTCTGCCTTACCTGAGTTGTGGCAAAGACCGTTGTATTCAGCAGCAGAACAAGTACGAACGCTGCTGCAAAAACAATCACCCACTCCCATATTTCTCTTAAAACAGTTTTACCGACTGACATGTCAACACCCCAACAGCAGAGACTAAAATATAGAAACCAGAGAATAGAAACCAAAGACTTATTCCAATTATGTCAACAGTTGAAGCCCTTATACTACTTGCAGCTTCTGGTTTTCCGGTTTTCCGGTTTTCCGGTTTTCTGGTTTCTGGTTTTCTGGTTTCTGGTTTTCTGGTTTCTGGTTTCTGGTTTCTGGTTTCTGGTCTCTGGTTT
>JAEWQC010000174.1 GCA_023399355.1 Bacillota bacterium
GGAATACTGGATCATTGATAAAAAAAATGAAAGTATTTTTATATATGTATTTAATAATTTCCAGATTGATAATTATAATGTTTTCAAAAAAGGGGATGCCGCTGATTCGTTTTTTTTCAATGGATTATCAGCGGAAATCGAAGGCTTGTTCAGTGATTTGATATAGAAAGGATCGTTGCTATCTATTTGCATAAGCTATAGTTTTATATACGCTGTCGCTTAATATGCGCCATCGTTTAATATACGCCATCGTTTAATTTAAGTTGTCGTTTAATGTAAGCTGCCGTTTAATGTAAGCTGTCGTTTAATGTAAGCTGCCGTTTAATGTAAGCTGCCGTTTAATGTAAGCCGTCATTTAATATAAGCTGTCATTTAACGCACGCTAACTTTTCAAATAAACAGGAGGATTATAACATGACTAAATTCAGTGTAACCACCAATAAATCCAATGAAATGCGGAACATCACCCGCGAAGTACAGGCTGCTGTGACTGAAAGCGGCATTACGTCCGGTATCTGCACGGTCTTTGTGCCCCACACCACCGCAGGCGTCACCATCAATGAAAATGCCGACCCCGATGTAGTGCATGACATTCTCATGGAACTGGACAAGATCGTCCCTTTGAGAGACGGATACCGGCATAATGAAGGCAACTCCGCCGCACACATCAAAGCCGGCATGTTCGGCTTCTCCCAGCAGATCATCGTGGAAAACGGCCGACTGGTGCTCGGTACCTGGCAGGGGATCTACTTCTGTGAATTCGACGGCCCGCGCCAGAGGCAGGTATATGTCAAAGTGATGTAAGATCGCGCAAGGGCAGATGAAGATAGTTGATTTATTTCTTCACAAGAGCGTTAAAAACCAAAGAAAAGAATTCCTTGGCAAAATGAGGGTTGTTGTTGAATTTACCGGAGGCTTCCGGATTATTCACAAAATAGTATTTGATCATGTCCAGATAAACACTGATCAACTCAGTTGAAAACGAGTCATCCAGCAACCCTTCTTTTCTGCCGTCTTCAAGCATCTTTAAAAAAATATCCGTAAATTTATCGTAGGTTTCTTTTAGATTATTTTCTTTGAAAAAAGCTTCATTATTCAACGACTCCAGAAAAAAGCCCGCGGAATAGCTTTGGAAAAAGTCAATTTTGGAAGTAAGCAGTTTTTCAAATTTACTCTTCAGGGGATCTTCCGATTCAATAATTTTAATTAAATCCGTGTAGTGCTCATTTAAGAGCTTTTTAAGCAATTCATTCTTCAGATTTTCCTTGCTGCTGAAAAAATTATATATTGAAACTTGTGAAACACAAGCTTTTCTGGCAATTTCGGCAATGCTGACCTTATTATAGCTGTATTGCTTAAATAGGTCACAAGCTGCATTCAAAATAGATAATTTGATTTGCTCGCGTCTTCTTTCGAAACCATCCACTTAGAAGCCCTCCAGTTATGAAATATATTTACTAGTATATTACAAAAGTATTGCAAATGTAAATATGACGACATATAATATGAAACATATTAGTTTTTATAGTTCATATATTTCATATTATAAGGAGTGTGCCGATTATGAATATCGAAAATCTAAACAAAAAAAGAAGGCTTTGGGTAATGGCTGGTATCATGTTTGGACTGCTGCTTGCATCCATTGACGGTACAATAGTCTCAACGGCAATGCCCAAAATTATTGGAAGCTTAAGCGGTTTTGACTATTATGCATGGCCAATGACTGCTTTTTTACTGACCTTAACCATTTCAATGCCCTTATTCGGAAAGCTCGCCGATTCATATGGGTTTAAGCCTACCTACGTATTCGGAATAATTGTTTTCTTAGTGGGATCTGCTTTATGCGGCTTCTCTCAGAATATGATCCAGCTTATATTTTTCAGAGGTCTGCAGGGCATTGGAGGAGCGATCCTTTCTTCAAATTCCCTGGCAATCATCGGGATATTATATCCTCCTGAACAAAGGGCGAAATATATTGGCATAGCAGCTTCTGCGGCAGGGCTTGGAAGTATCGTAGGTCCGGCGCTGGGTGGCTTTATCACAGATCATTTCAGCTGGAGATGGATCTTTTATATAAATATTCCCATCGGCGTAATTACATTTATAATCATGATGATTGCGCTCCCAAATTACAAGCTGAATCAGGAGCGGAAAAGGATCGATTTCCCAGGTGCAGCAGCCCTGATTATTGCTTTGGTTCCCCTGCTGCTTGCACTTTCATGGGGTGGATCGAAATATGACTGGAATTCCACTCAGATTGTCAGTATGCTACTATTTTCTATTGTTATGATTACCGGCTTCCTGTATATCGAAACAAAGGCTGACGATCCCATAATCCCGCTGGCACTGTTTCGCAATTCCGCTTTTAATTTCTCAGCTATAGGGATATTTTTAATGGCTGCAGTCATGATGGGGGGAGCTGTGTTTATCCCCTTGTTTGTACAGGGGGTCGTAGGAAAAAGCGCCAGCCAATCCGGCGCCATATTAACTCCTTTAATGGTAAGCATGATTGCAGGTGCCTTACTAAGTGGTGCAATTGTTTCAAAAACCCACAGGTATAAGCTGCAGGCGATTATCGGGTTCGCAATCATGGGGGTTGGATCACTGCTGCTTGGTGGAATGGATGTCAGGACTGAAAACTCAACGGTTCTGCTCAATATGATCGTAATGGGCTTTGGAACCGGCGTTGCAATGCCTGTCTTTAATGTTACTGCGCAAAATTCGGTTTCTGAAAATCAAATGGGGGTAGCAACATCAGGAACACAGTTTTTTAAATATATGGGACAAACAATTTCGGCTTCCGTGCTGGGAACCATTTTAACTGTTTCCATGAAAGCCGGATTGCAGGATATGAAAACAGGCAGCCTGCCATCAACGGTTGCTGCAATGCTCAAAGATCCCAACACCTTGTCAAACAGCGGCGCACTGAAAGAGATCATGGCAAAGCTGCCAAAGCCGTTTTTACCCGACTTGCTGAAAGTGATGGAGGAGATGAAGCAAATCCTTTCGGATTCCATTCACCAGGTATTTATCATTTGCATTGTTATAGCGGCAGCAGGCATAATTTCCTCTGTATTGATGAAAGAAGCCGGATCCATTAAAGGAACCGCATTAATCAAAGAAACCGATAAAATAAAGGGAGAATACACCCCTCCTGAATAATCGTCTGCGTGTTACTCCAGGGGATCAACTAATTGTAAAAGTCAATGCATCCGCCTTATCAATCCTTTATAATGAATCGGTTCAAAAGAAATTTTTCGGTTGCAGAAAAATTTTCTATCCTCTGCCGGTTGCAATGAGGCTGGTCGCAAGCTTTGGTTGTTGCCCGCCCATGCATCCGGGGCGGAACACATGCCCGCCGCCTGAAAACCAAAGCGGTATCAGCCCACTATTGAGGTGGGGGACATCAATTTCTCGTTATTTTTCTCACAGCCGAAGAAACCGTATCCGTCAATTTCTTTAAGTCATCCTCGTTTATCCGATAGGCTGATGTATCCTTCATGGTCGGTTTGGGGCCGGAAGGCAGAAGATCGGCAATATGCAGGTCGATAAGTGCCTTAGGTTCCCTGCCGGCTCTTTTCACAAGATCACCCGCGAGCTTGGGATTCGTGTTAATTGCTCCGCCGCTTATGGAGGCGAAGGCGTATTGCTGCGGATGCGCGCCAAAATACTTCAAGTATGTGCGAAATGGGGATGCTGCCTGCCCCATCCACACAGGCCCTACAAAAAGAATCAAATCATATTTTTCCAGGCTGGCAGGGCTTGGCTTGACTTTAGGAATTCTGTTGAAAATCATATCCAAAACAACGGTAGCCGTAGTTCGCTGCCGCGGTTCGGATATCTTAATGTGCTCTGCCTGCAACTCCCTTGCTACACCGCCTGCCAGGGCTTCATTGTTGCCGGTTAACGAGTAGGAAACAACTGCAATATTCATGCGGGACCTCCTTTATCATACGGATCGATCACAGGGGAATTATTTGCTTTGCGCTTTATCCAGTGCGGTTTCAACTGCTTTGAGATGTACTTTGGATGTAATGGTTGCCCCACTGATGGCATCCACCTGAAGGGACTGTGATTGAATTACCTGATCCAGCAGATCATGGATGGATTTCCCGTCTCTGATCCCGGCAGTTTGCTTTTCATTCGCAAGCGAGCCTCCGATCACCTGAATATCCGTTACGGCTCCGGAGGATACCGTCACCTTGACTTCTGCATCTCTGAGATGATCCTTTGTTCCTTTGTAATCTCCGATAAAAGTACCGTCGTGCAGCTTTTTAAAATCCACCACACCGATGGTGAGGTTCAGTGCCTCCCGCCGTCCCGGCTCCAGAGCAATCATCGTTACTCCCATACCGATCACGATCACGCCGAAGATAACCAGCAATACAATCCACACTCTGCCTTTCCCCTTTCTTTTTTTATCTTTTTTCATCATATGAGCAACCCCCTCTATAAATAATTGACTTTTATTCCTGCCAAAGCCTTGAAACAGTGGCGCAGGCCCCGTGTAACATACAGTTGAAGTCCCGTATCAACAAATATTGCCTGAGTATGCGGATAGTCTTGTAAAAAGGCTAGCCCTATCTCCAGACCTGCAACAAACATGGCTGTGGATAAAGCATCGGCCGTCATGGCACTGTCCGATACTACGGTTACGCTGGCAAGTCCGGATTCTCCCGGATATCCGGTGAATGGATTCAGAATGTGGTGAAACCGTCTGCCCGACCTGTCGATGAAGTATCGTTCGTAATCGCCGGATGTAACAACCGCCTTGCCGGCCACAGCAACCGCACCGATAAGGCCATTATGCCGGGGATGCCTGATCCCTACCTGCCAGGCTGATCCATCCGGTTTTCTTCCAAGTGTGGACACATTCCCGCCAATGTTCGAGAATGCGGATACAATGCCATAATCTCGTAAAATCTCCATAAAACGGTCGCTTGCAAAGCCCTTGCCAATGCCGCCCAGATCCAAAGACTGCCCGGTTCTATTCAACCCTGCTGTTTTTTGAGAAGCATCCAGTTTCAAATCACGGTAGTCAACAATGGATAGAATTTGTTTTATTTTTTCATCCGGAGGCGGTTCGGATGCATGCTTGTAATCCCAAAGATCTGCCAGGGGACCCACGGTGACATCGAATAATCCACCTGAGAGCTTTGAAATATCGGAAGCCTTCTGCAAAATGTCGAAGGTTTCCGGGCTGATTTTCTCACATTTCTTCCCCGCAGAACCGTTGATCCTGCTGATATCGCTTTGGGAGAGAAAGCGGCTGAGCAAGCATTCCAGCCTTTGCGCCTCCATTTGAACAGCTTGCAAAGCTTCTGCTGCTTGATCACCAAAAATTCTGTGTGTCATTTCCGTGCCCATTCCATTATGTGCAGCTTCCATAACGGTACATCTCTCCCTATGGTTATCCATCATTTTTGTTTGTAAATTTTTCAGCAGTCTGCTTCTTTTCACAATCCGTCAGTCCTTTTAAAACAAATTCCGTCAGATGATCCTGCAGTTCGGGAAAATACTGCAGTCCAATTTCTTCCTTATGGTAGCCGGTCCTGATAATTGCCTCGAATATTGCCATAATCATCTCGCTGCTGATATCTGCCCGCATTTTTCCTTCCAACTGCCATTTCTGAACAAGCTTGATAAAGTCACGGTATAAAAACTCCATGGCCTCCAGTCCGTTTTCTTCCCTGAAAAGAGTCTCGATCTTGCGGTAAACGTCCGGCTTGTACCATTGGCACAGGATGGGATTGGACAGCATCCCCTCCATGTTCAGAATTAAAAGCTGCTTGACCAGCTTAACCGGGTCATCGTCAAGGTTAATGGAATTCATGATACGCTTCATCAATGTCGCCGTTTCCTGCTCCATGATCTCCACAAACAGCTTGTCTTTGGATGGATAGTAGTTGTAAAATGTGCCTACGGATAAGCCTGCCTGTCTGGTAATATCAGAAATTCCCGTATCCTTAAAGCCCTTTGCAGCAAACAGTTCTTTCGCACTATTAAAGATTACCTCTTTTTTATCTATCATTTTTAAGCCCCTTGCTGTAATGTATATGAACAAGTAAATTAATGAATGAATATTTTTTTATTCATTCATATTATATTGCACAAAATCTTCCTCGTCAAGTCTTTTCTGACAATTTTTAAGAATTGCCAATTCTAAAGAATTGGCGATGCATTTGGGGTAAGAAACCGATGAGGTTTTTTGTTATGAGATGAAAGGAGACAAAAAAATACTGAATACTTATGGAAAGAACGCAATATCAATGGGGTTTGTTTTTCATAATCGGGACACTTGCAGGCATAAGAAGTGTTGTATTTCAGCGCCCGCAAAGAGTTGAGGCAATTTACAATAAAGTCCCGTCCAATCCATCAGCATCTATTCTTCCCATTGTTCTACGTCCGCTTTGGTTAATTGAATGAGTACTTCGACCTCTGAAACACCATCACAGAAATCAAAAGAGGAGAATACACGCCCCCTGGAAAATAGTCTGCCAAGGGACAGTCCTTATTCCATTGGTTTAATGCCTTCCCGGACTTTTCTTATGAAATCGCCGACGAGCCAATTGTATAGGTCCAACTGCCATTTGCTTTTATGGCTGTGCAGTTATTATAGTAATCCGCACCATCTCCGCCACGCCATTTGTTCGCATCGAAAATAAACCGGTCCTTCTTTGCAGTTGAGACTTTAATTGTGAACAACAGCCCTGTTTCAAAAGATAGTTTTTCCTTATCAATATAGCCCTGCTCGCTCAATTCATCAAAAGTGCCGCGAATCGCCTCCAGGCCATAGGAATTGCCAAGACGATAAACCAGCGCCGTTTTTTCCGTTTCCGTCAGATTTGAAATGCCGCTGAAGTCGAATGCAATGCGTTCAATTCCACTGTTCAGTCCTTCGTCCGTTTCATAAAGATCTTTTATCACCGACGTATAAAGCCCTGCAATATCATCAGGCTCTTCTTTGATCTGAATACTCTTCACACCGCCGAGCCCCATTGGGAAGCTCTCCATCACTACGCCGCTATAAACAATATCCACCAGCATGCCCACTTTCAGCGCATCACTTTCCAGCTTGCTTCCGGAGGCTCCTATCACATCAGCCTTCTCTGCATTGATCCAGTATATATCCCCGTTATTGGCATCCTTGGCCATATTGGCCGCCAGAAATGAGGTTCCTTTCATCTCCATGATCTTTGCCGACAGCGTAACGGAAGCTATCGTTGAGGAGCCGGAGTCAATATTATTCGCATTGTTCGTTTTGTTCGTTCCGTTGTCATCCGGTCCCACAGAACCCGGCTGATCCGTGTTTGTACGGGAGCATGCAGCCATACCCGAAACAAGCAGCAATGTTAATAGTGCGATCATGAGTCTTCTCATTTTTGAATCCTCCTGCAATTTGCCGATCCACTATAGAATTAGACGTACTTTATCCTATATAGGTTCCTGATCGCGAACCTTACTTATACCTCACCAATACCAATCGCCCGGTCCTTAGGCGAATTTACAAATCAAAAAAGCCATTTTTCCTTTCGAGGTTTTCTCCGATAATAGACCTTGTACTGGTTCCTTCACCCCTCAAATTATGCTTATGGGAGCCGATTCAACGGATGCAAATATTCACTCTGTTTTTTATTACAGCCAGACCGCCGTCAGTCCTTCAAAGCAGGCAGATGAATGATTTCCGTAATTCTGACGCCAAAGTATTCCTCTACAACTACGACCTCGCCCCTGGCACAGTTTTTGTTGTTTACATTTATGTCCACCGGCTCTCCCGCCGGCTTGTCAAGTTCAAGTATTGAACCAGGTGCAAACTCAAGTATATCTTTTATGTATTTTATTGTTTTCCCGATTTCAATTGTTACAACCATTGGAACATCCAAGATCAGTTCAATATTACTTTTTATCTCGGGCGCTTCATGGTGTTTTGGTTCTGCTTTATTCAATGTATTGTGACTATCAGAAGCAATTTCAACTGGATCTTTTTCAGAAATATTCTGTTTGAACTTCTCCTTAAAAATCTCAGTTATCCTAACGCCAAAGCTCTCATCAATGACGACAATCTCACCCTTTGCTATAACCCTTTCATTCACGCTTATATCGATAGGTTCGCCTGCCTTCCTGCCTGTCTGGATAACGTATCCCGGAGAATAGTTCAATATTTCTCTTATTGGAAGAACTGTTTTGTCCAGAATGGCTTTAACAGCAAGACGAACCTCCAGTACTGTATCTATTGATTTTTTGTTTTGTATCTTTTCCGGAAGCTCCTTAGGCTGAACATCAATACTGCCCTCCTGATTGCGGCCTGGTTCAAGGCTCCCGGACTCTGCCCTCTTAGGTTTTACATCACTAATCGGAGGGGGATTAACCTTGTCGGCAAGTTCCTCTCCATCCAACGACAATGCTTGAGGTTCTGTTTGTACAATCGCTCTCAAACCCTTCCCATCAATCACCTTCGTTAACTTCTTCAGAAATAGCCCATTCTCCATTCTGTATTTCATAATGGCCTGAGTGCTGCCTGTTCTCAATCTTAGTCCGGCAGGCACTTTAGTCTCCTGAATATGTATTGCCAAAAAAGGCTTTTTTTCATCCAAAGCAAAGTTAATCTCATCCAGAACATTTTTTGAATTGACAGAATTATTTGAAATGAAAACAATGAAAAAAGTACATTTTTCTAAAGCATTTGCGATTTCATCAGGCCACTCGTTTCCCGGATCTATGCCCTCATCGTACCAAATGTTATACCCCCAGTCATGCAGACTGTTGATTATTGGGTATACTATCTCAGAATCCTTGTGCGCGTAGCTTATAAACAGGTATGGATCTGTCCCCTTATATGTATCAAAATAATTCCCCGGTATATTATTCACCCTGAATCCCCCCGTACTTTAGCAGGTCCAAAACCGCCATACTTAAAAGCGCAATACCGACTTTCATTATACTCTTTTTTCCACCTGATTCCTATCTGCCAGATCCCTTATTCTCCCGAAATACTCCTCCAGCTTGCTATCGCAGTGCTCCCTGATTCACTGGATATCTTCCTTTGTCAGTTTTCTTAATACATTCCGGCTAAACTCAACAAACGCCAACTCCCGGCTCCGTTTCATGAACCTCATATCTTCGAAGCGCTTGAAAGGGTTTGCGAAAATATTCCGTTCTACCTCTTTCCGGGAAAAATCCTCCCGGCAGAAAATGCTCGATTTCTTCTCAACTGGCAAGTCCCTGCCCTTGCGTTCCCTGTAAAAATCGATAAAATAATCGACCAGATGCTCGATCCGAACCCGCCCGTTCTCCTCTACATGGTCAAACATTGCCTTAAGTAGAACAGGCTTGTATGAGAAAGCCATATCCATGGCTTCAACCATCTCCATGAACTTGTCCTTCATATTTGCGGCAGTAATCAACTCCCAGCCGTATTCAGAAGCACATTGCCGGACCGTCTCCTCTTTGAAATACTTGAAGCTGCGCCTGTCATCGACCGGAACCTCCAAATCCGCTTTGACCCGGCCCTCCCGGATATACAACTTGAAAAGGCTGACTTATTTTTAGTAAAAGCAGTAGCAAATGCAATGTCTGTTCATTTCAGACAATTATCAATGCGTCCTACAATACCAATATCCTAATGCTTATATTCTCCACCATAAATCACTTTTGTGATGTTTGCTTCTGTGGTTTCATAGTAGTCTAACATATCAAAATTATCAAAAGAGTACGACAAGCTGTTTTGCGATGGAGATAATTCCGATTGATTGTTGTATTCCAAAAACTTCTTTTCTGTCAAAATACCGCAATTAATAGTATAAACATATATTTGGCCATGTTTCTCTTTGTAACCGATGTCGCTATATAATCCTTCTGTTTTATCTGCGAGTATGCCAAGACCTCCAAAAGGATAGAACTTGACACTACCCAATTTTGAAATTGATTTGTTTTTATATGAATATAGGTCAGCATCGTCCCCATTTACTGCATTTACGCATATTAATTCAGGTATCCCGTCTTTATCAATATCATAAAGATAAAAAAATGGAGTAACAGGATAACCTCCCGCTAAAAATGAATTAAACCGTTCTTGCTCATCTGAGCCATCAGCTAATGAGTCAACATCGACTTTGTTTTTCTGTATATTTTCTCTCAAAAATCTCGTATAAGTATCCTGCCACGATGAAACCACTATCGGCGATGACGTTTTGTCAACTGCGACGCTTTGGGCAGTGGTCGGAGATGGCAACACATCCACACTTGTCATTGGTAGCTTCTTAGACATACAAGAAGATAGTAACCCTGCGGACAAAAAGAGTGAAAGTAAGAGAGTTAAATCTCGTTTTCTCATATAAAGTTCCTCCTTTCGCAAACCGTATTAAAACATATAATTTTTTTTAATATCATAGCTACCATTATGTCTAAGATATAAATAATCTTTATTTCACAATCTCAAATATATATGAATTATTTACAATACAAATAATACATCAAGTTATTTTACCATATTAATGTGGTTCACGGCTTAATATAACATCTTTTACAAATTACGGCAAACAAATGCCCTGAAATCAACAATATGGTGTGACAGAGCCATATTCTAAAACCCCAAATTGTGGATCATCATTTTCATACACGAATGTTGGGTCAAATATTCCAATATCAGAAAATAGTTTTTTGATTTCTTCCACCGTTTCTTCTCTACTTTTTGTTGTTGAATAGTTCTTAAAGTTTTTACTGGGCATAATAAACATTCCTCCATTAATAATCTCTCAAAGCCACGGTTTCTTCCAATAGTTGATTCCGTTAAACATCCATTGTTTCTATTTATTCCTCAATTTTATATAGTTCTTTTGGAAGAGCCTCGAACATCTCAGGATAATGGCCACAACACGCCCTCATCTGACTATATTTTGCCTTTTCACCATTTTCTGCACATAAATTTTTCTATCATAAATACTATCTGTCTTTAAGGATTATTACTTTACCTATATCATTTACAATTTTGAATATGGATCCGGCTTCATTCATTGCCTTTTCAATCTTTCCATATTCATCACCTCAAGATAAATATAACACAAGTTATATTTTTTGCGAATATATTTGTTCATACATTTGTACTTATATTGTATGAATAATTATCTACCGTTTGCTTTCCTTTGCTCCTTCATAAAAGCATTAATAAGTTCATCAATATCCATACTAAGCTCATATAACCTATTATCAATGCTTACACTATCCAGCCCTCCTGCCTCAATTTTTTGTTCCAGCTCTGCACGCAATCTTTCTATTTCCAACATTATATTAACCTTTTGCAAAATAAGCACTCCTTAAAAGCCTCATTAATGTAATACTTTAGAACAATTATACATAAACTTAACGTTATAATCAATAAAAAGATGTTCTGCTTTAGAACGAGGTTTGTATGAAAATATACTGGCACAATGGATCAAAAAACATTATTGGCAAAAGGCTTCGAGAGGCCCGCATGAATGCAAAACCTCAGATTACACAACAGGATTTATCGGCCAGGTTGGAGGTTCTCGGGTATAATATCGACCGGGTCTCAATAAGCAAAATAGAATCAGGTGATAGATTTGTAGCAGATTATGAGGTTGTGGGACTGGCTAAAGCGCTAAGTGTCAGCATAGAATGGTTACTAATTGATAAATAATCACAAATTAATATTTAAATTAATTCTTTATAGAATTCTACACATTAATCAGGAATCCTCCAATCGATAATAATTTTTACAATATATAATTAGTTTACACAATTCCTTTAATCGCAAAATCTGGCACCATCGCTCTCTATCAATTTATTAGCTTAACAACCTCTCCCCCCTGACCTTATATTCCAAGATCTCATAATCCTGAACTTCCCCACTAATCCCCCAATCCTACTTATCTCCCGCCTCCCCTCCTCTTAAAATCCTCATCAATCCTCCCCTTCCAGTCTTCCTGTATTGGTCGGCTGACTCGCCCTCAAACAACTCACCGCTTCACTGATCACCTCATAGTTCTTCAAAGTCCCCTCGCTATTCGCCTTATAATTCGTCGTCCTATTCCTATCGATCCCAAATCGCTCCGCCGTGGCAACTGCATCAATATTTGCGTCAAGAAAGATAAACTCCCAGCCTTACTTTCTCTTCTGATGTTCAATCATCCTGTGCACTTTTTTGTAGGTGAATTCGCGGCTGGCGTTTTCCATGCCATCGGTGGTGATCACGAACATGACATGTTCGGCGCGTTCCTCTTCGGCTGTGTGTTTTAGGGCGTTTCCTGTTTTTGTAGATGGTTTTGCCCACTGCGTCCAACAGGGCGGTATTGCCTCGCACAAAGTACTCTTTTTCTGTGATGGGCGCAGTACCGCAAAGGTTGATGCGGTCATGCTGCAGTTCAACCTTGTCGTCAAACAGCACGGTTGTGATCACAGCCTCTCCGGGTTCTTTTTTCTGTTTTTCCAGCATGGCATTGCAGCCGCCGATGTTGTCACTTTCAAGACCGCTCATGGGGCCGTTTCTGTCGGGTATGAATACCAGTTCGGTTAATCCTTTTTTCATGATGTTATCCCCCAAAATCATTATTGTGAATTTAGGATAACATTTCATATTGATAGTCCGGTCGCATGGCAAGCGACAAATTGGTGAATTTTCGGAATGATTGTTTGCAGGCATAGATTGCAGCAATATCAGATTCCCGATCGTGATTGCCAGACGGCACAATATTCACGACTTCGTCGCCCATTTAGCGTACAGCGGATGTTCCTTTGATATCCCGGTAACGTCATACTCAAAAAATCTTGTAAAAAGATTAATCAGTATTTAACCTTTTCCTAATTTTGAATTATTATCCCTGCCGTAAACTTATTCTGTTAGTTCCAGAAGCGAACTTAACCAAATCAAATATTTCCGGAGGTGTTCCATGATAAAGTTCAACAAGAAATTTCTCGTAGCAATAATGGCGCTCTTGCTGATTGCATCAACAATTTTCGTAGCCGTTTCAGCCGCCACTACACCGGTAACCCAAACCAACAATGCTTACACAGGTACCGCTCCCAAGTATGTTTTCATGTTCATAGGCGATGGAATGAGCTACTCGCAGATCTATGCCGCAGAAGCTTATAAGGGAAAAACGCTGTATGACCCGAAAACGGTCGGCATCGGCAGATTAAACTTTACAACATTCCCGGTGGCCGGGTCAGCTACTACCTATGATGCTTCGTCCATCTGTCCGGATTCCGCTTCCACCGCCACCTCCATGGCATCAGGCCATAAAACGCTCAGTGGCATAATCAACATGAATACGGACAAGACTGTAAAGTACAAGACGATTGCTGAAATGGCCAAAGGAACAGGCTACAAGGTCGGGGTCATCTCAAGTGTTTCCATCAACCATGCCACACCGGCGGCCTATTACGCGCATCAGGCTTCCCGCAGCAATTATTACGACATTGGTATCGAGCTTTCAAACAGCAACTTTGATTTCTTTGGAGGCGGCGGCTTCCTGCAGCAAAAAGGTGCAAAAGACGATCAGAAGGATCTCCTTGATATTGCAAAAGGCAAAGGATATCTGGTTGTAAACAATAAGAAGGATATTCTGGCTGTAAACAACAAATCCGGAAAGGTTATTGCAATAAATTCGGTTCTTGATAATGAAAAAGCACTCCCTTATGAAATTGACCGCAGTGCCGATGATCTCTCGCTGGCGGATTTTACAAGAAAAGGAATTGACGTGCTGGACAATTCAAAGGGCTTCTTCCTGATGGTTGAGGGAGGAAAGATTGACTGGACCTGCCATGCGAACGATGCCACAACTTCAATCAAGGATACCTTTGCATTTGAAAATGCAGTCGCAGAAGCACTCAAATTTTATGCAAAGCATCCCAAGGATACTTTGATTCTCGTTACTGCAGATCATGAAACCGGCGGCTTGACCATAGGCTTCGCTGGAACGGGATACTCCACCTTCTATGAAAAACTTGCTTATCAGAAAAAATCCTATGCCGTCTTCGACGAAACAATCAAGAATTATATAGCCGGTACAACCCCTGAAAAGGCAAAACTGGAGGATCTTCTTCCTGCGATCAGGGATTCTTTCGGCCTTGTCACATCGACGGACTCCAGTGCGGCAGGCAGGCCGGATATGGTCTTGACCGACTATGAAGTACAGACCCTGCGTAATGCGCTTGCTCAAAGTGCTCTTCCTTCCGCCGAAAGAAAATATACGGATTCGGATAAGATTCTTTACGGTACATATGAACCGCTTTCAGTTACAATTACCCATATCCTTGATAACAAAGCGGGTATCGCATGGACGTCTTATGCGCATACCGGTGTTCCGGTACCCGTATTTGCATATGGAGCCGGACAGAATCTCTTCAATGGATATTATGATAATACGGATATCTTCAATAAACTGCATTCCATCCTGAAGATCAAGTAAGTTCCATTCAGTACAATACGATATTTTGCAAGTGCAGATGGATTTGGATGTAATCATCCAATCCATTTGCATCTGTATCGGGAAGGATGTATTTCCTAATATGAAAAACAAGTTCCTCAATTCAAACATCATTTTTGCTTTTGTTATCTTGCTGGTGATCATAGTACTCCTACTTATCCCCACTGGTTTTGAAAGAGCTGCAAATGCAAATGGCATCCAATCCAAGGCGGAAATTCTTGAGGTGGATAATTCCAGTGTATACGATATCGGTCTGATAAAGCACGGTACTCAAATCTGCAAGGTAAAAATACTGTCGGGAAAATATAAAGGGGTTCGGACCTCTGCATTTAATGAGCTGATAGGCAAACTGGAAATGGATAAGATATTTGTACCCGGCGATAAAGCCTTGGTCAGTATTGACATCAAAGACGGCAAAATACAATTTGTCACCCTTATAGACCATTATCGCATCCACCTGGAAATCCTGCTTTTCGGTGCATTTATTCTATTATTGGTCGCATTTGCCGGCTGGACGGGTGTCCGGGCTATATTGTCTTTTGCCTTTACGATCCTGATGATCTGGAAGGTTCTGATTCCATGCTTTTTAAAAGGATATAATCCGATACTGCTCTCTTTGTTGTTGGTTGCAGCACTGACCTCGGTAACCATCCTTCTTGTCTCCGGCTTCAATATAAAATCCTGCGTTGCCATATCCGGGGCTTTATCCGGTTCGCTGCTGACCTGCATATTGGCTGTGATATTTGGCAATAGCTTCAAGGTTCACGGAGCTGTCCTTGCCTTTTCGGAAAGCCTGTTATATTCCGGCTATCAGAACCTAAGCCTGACAAATATATTCATCGCCGGTATCTTTATCGCATCTACAGGAGCATTGATGGATCTGGCTATGGATATTTCCGCAGCCGTTTATGAAATTACGGAAAAAAAGCCGTCCATCACCGCAAAGGAAGCCATCAAGTCCGGCCTGACCATAGGACGCACCGTATTGGGTACCATGACGACAACCCTGCTGCTGGCGTATTCCGGAGGATACGTCGCCCTGTTAATGGTCTTCATGTCACTGGATACACCAGTAATCAACATTCTGAATCTAAAGTATGTTTCAGGCGAAATATTGAATACCGTTGTCGGAAGTTTCGGACTTGTAACCGTAGCTCCTTTTACTGCAATTCTGGCCGGCTTCTTTTTCACCAGGCCACAAAAAAAGCTGTAATCCATTAGGATTGCAGCCGCAGGCTGCAGTGCCGGCAATCGGTGCAGCAGCTGGGCATACAAGGCACACACAGGGGGACGGTTCTTCTGTGTCGAAATCTGTGATAAGTCCGAACACAAGAGAACCGTCCCTTTGTGTTTTGTTTTTTGTTTTTTCTTCACTTTGTGTTCAGATATTTGCTGATCATTTTGCCGGCAATGGGTGCAGCAGCTGTGCCGCCGGAACGTCCTTCGTATTCGAGCACTACCGCAATGGCAATAGCAGGATCCTCGGCAGGGGCATATCCGATAAACCACGCATGCGCCTTGTTCTTTTGATGAATAGATAGTTCATTTTCAGCAGTTCCTGTTTTTCCTGCAACCTCAATTCCTTTTATCGCCGCCTTTTTACCCGTTCCCTCTTTTACCACCTGCCGCATCATCTGTCCAACCTCAGCAGCCGTATCCGGTTCCATTACTTTATAAAGCTCTGCCGGTTTATTCTCTTTAATAACGAATCCCTTTGGTGAAACCACTCTGCTTACAAGCGTGGGTTTCATCATCACTCCATTGTTGGCAATGGAAGAAGCGATCAATGCCATATGGAGGGGGCTGACCAACAGCCTTCCCTGGCCTATCCCGACCGCCGCCATATCCGTTTCCCCCATCTGTTTGTAGGGGAACAGGCTCTTGCTCACCGTTATGTCAAAGGGTAACTCTTTATTCAGGCCTATCCGGTTTGCCATGTCTTTGAGCTGATCCTCTCCAAGCTTTACTCCCAACTGGGAATAGAAGACATTGCTTGATAATGTCAGCGCATCTGATAAACCGATCGTGCCATATACCTGCTCATTATCGTTTGAAAACGTCTTGCCGTTGATGACTACCTTTCCCCTGTCGTCAAATTTTAAGCCTCCCAACCCATTCTCTAGTGCAAGCGAAGCGGTGACCACTTTATATGTTGATCCCGGTGCATAGAGGCCTCGGGTAGCCCTTGGCAGGAAGGGGCTGTCTTCCGATTCTGTCATATCCTGCCAACTAGCTTCCAGACTTTTCTCATTCGGATTGTAATCGGGTTTGCTGACGAGCGCCAGAACCTCTCCTGTTTTGGGGTCAACCGCCACAATGGCTCCCTTTTTCCCCTCCAGCAGTTTTTCTCCAAGCTGCTGCAGAGAATGGTCCAGTGTAGTATAAACGCTGTTGCCGCTTCTCACAGTCTTTCCTGAAATGCTGAACGCGTTCAGCGCTTTGCTGTATTCATCCATTCCAAGCAGATAGTTGTTATAGGTCAGTTCCAGCAGCGCCCTGCCATATACGCTGGAATTATACCCGATGACCTGGCTGTATAGATTTCCATAGGGATACACTCTCTTCTGATGTTCATCCTTAATTTCACTTTTAGCCAGAACAATTCCGTTTCTGTCGAGGATGGATCCACGCAGCACCTTATCTTCCTCAAGCTGCTGCCTTCTGTTGTAGGAACTCAAAACATATTTCGGTGCCATGAACATTCCAAAGTAAGTCAGGTAGCCCATCAGTACGACAAAAAGAAGGCAGATTGAAATCAATACTTTAATGATTTTTATGTTTTCAGCCGTCAATTTCGTTCTCCTCTCTATTTGTCCGGATTTCAGGCAGGTTTGGTTGAATCCTTGAAACAGCCTGCAGGATACCAAGTGAAATACAGCTGGATATAAGTGAGCTGCCTCCGTAGCTGATAAAGGGAAGGGTTATCCCGGTTAGCGGAATCAATTTGATTACACCGCCGATGATGATAAAAGTCTGAATACCAAACATAACCGATATGCCAAGCGACAGGACTTTGTAAAACCGGTCCTTCAAATTGAGTACTATCTTGACGCCCCGGTAAAACAGAATAAAATACAACAGGATTACTGCAATACCACTCATAATTCCCAGTTCTTCACAAATTGCAGAAAAAATAAAGTCAGTGTTAACAGCAGGTATCAGATCCGGCCTTCCATAGCCGATCCCTGTACCGACAAAGCCGCCGGAGCCGATAGCAAACAATGACTGGAGGATCTGATATCCCTTGCCGGAGGCATCAGACCATGGATTGAGCCACATATCCACCCTGACCTTGATATGATAAATGAAGAAATAGCCGAATAAAGCTACCGGAATGGTACATATCACATTTCCAAGAAGAAACAGCCGGCTGCCGCCGAAAACATACAGCATGATGATATAGAGAATGAAAATCAAGGCTACCGTTCCCCATTCACGCTGAAGGATCATCAGAAACGCATTAATGAAAGTCACCGCCATCAGAAATATCTTGTTCTGTGTTTCTCTCTTCAACCACTTCAGACCGGCAATTCCGATCATGCCGGATTCCTGTTCCTTGAAAAAGCAGGCAAGGAAGAGGATAAAAAAGATTTTAGAGAGTTCGGTAAGCTGAAAGCTGTGTCCTTGTATAATGATCCAGCTTGTGGAACCGTTAATTTTTCTGCCAAAAGCCAGCGTCGCAATATTAAGGAGAAAGGTTCCTGCTGCATAAAGAAGGCCTAACCGATTCCAAAAAAGCCCTTTGGTAAAAAGCAAATAGCTTGTAAAAAACAAGGCCAGACCTGCCGCAAACCAGATCAGCTGCCTTTGTCCCAATTGCCGGTCCAGCCTGAAGATCATAACCAGTCCGAGGCTAAACAACATGGAAACCACCAGAAAAAGGTACTCGTCCCCCATTTCCAGTCCTACAATGATATAATATACCGTACAAATCAATCCGGTCACCAGAATACACATAAAAAGTGCATTATTGTCGAACTGCTGTCTGTAAAGAAAGAGTACCGCATAGGCGGCCATGTTTGCCGCCATGACAAGATTGATCGGTCGTTTGTATGTGAATGATCCAAACATATTTATACCCCGCCAGGTGCTTTAATGAAAAGGAATTCAACATTCCCCGTTCTGATTTTGTCACCGTCTGCCAGAAGAGCGTCCACGCCCTTATCCAGACGGCTTCCGTTCAGAAAAGTACCGTTTCTGCTGTTCAGGTCTTCAAGAAACACCTTGTCTTCCCTGACTGTAAACATGGCATGCCTTTTGGAGAGGAAAGGATCGTCGAGCGCGATGTCATTATCAGGCGTTCGGCCAATCGAAAGGTTTTTGTCCAGCGTATATGCCTCTTCAATTTTGAAGTTCAGGAGCTCTCTTTGATTCAACAACTTCAGATAGGGTCGGTTTTCCTCAACCTTATTGTTTCTGAAGCGCATGGACTTGATATCAAGATATATCAACCGCATGATCCCGAATATGAATAAGTATATGATTAGTACAAAAATATATTTTATAATGTATGAAATCGTTTCAAACATGCCGATCACCTTTTTGATAGCACAATTCGTTTCACGAATTAGCCTATATGAACTATATCAGACTGAACACAGAAATTCAATCCGAAGAAAGAACGGAACTTTACTCAGTGCGCAGGGCTTCTATCGGGTCGAGTCTGGAGGCTTTTAGTGCGGGATAGACACCAAAGAATATGCCGGTGAAAAAGGTAAACAGGAGTGAAACAATAACAGCTGTCAGTGATACCAGGGTGGGGATGGTCGGGATGACTGCAGGGATGAGGCTTGAACCTGCAATTCCTGTGAAAAGGCCCAGTAATCCTCCGATGATGCTTAGGGTTACAGCTTCTATGAGAAATTGCAAAAGGATATCCGACCGTTTGGCGCCAACGGCTTTTCTTATGCCGATCTCACGTGTTCTTTCGGTTACGGAAACAAGCATGATGTTCATGATGCCGATTCCTCCCACCACCAGCGATATTCCGGCGATACCTCCCAAAGCAGTATTCAGCATGCCCATAATGTTATTAAAGGTATCCAGCATATCCTGCTGTTTTATAATCGAGTATTCACCGCTGGTATGATTGGCTTCCATTGTTTTTTGGATCACTGCCTCTGCAGGTCCCACAGCATTTGCCGCCGTGGATTTTATCAGGATGCGCGACAGGTTTTTGTCCTTCGCCCGATCCAGCATCTCCGTGACAGGAAGATAAATCCTGACATTGGTGTCTTCCGCCGCCGGTCCCATATTCTCAGGCTTTTTATACTTTATTACACCGACTACTCTGTATTCGTTTCCACTAATAAAGAAGGATTTTCCAACCGAATTCACACTATTGAACAATTCCCTATTCGCCTGATTTCCGATCACAGCGATTCTTTCTTTCCTTTCACACTCTTCCTTATTGAAAAACCTTCCGTATTCGAGGTCGAGCTTGCCGATTAAAGGGAAATCCTCATCAACGCCAGTGGTTGAAACCATGATCTTTAAATCATCAAGTGTATCGACGCCATTATAAATACCGGTTACGGCATGAATGTACTCCAATCCTTTGAGATCCTGTACGTCCTGATAGGTCAGCGTACTTTTAGCTCCTCCGCCAAAGCCCTGCGATTCTATTCCCAGTTTGCTTTCGCCTTCGGCAGCCGGTTTCATGCTTATTTTTCCGGGGAATACATATAGAAGGTTCGCCCCAAGTGATTCCACCTGCGAGCCCACATTTCTTTTTATGCCCTCGCCTATGGAAGTCAGCAGGATGACAGATGCAACGCCTATAATAATTCCGAGTATCGTAAGGATACTGCGAAGTTTATTGCTGAATAAAGAATGAAAGCCGCTCCGGATACTTTCTACTATACTGATTTGAATCACTCCAACTAAAAGAATTAGTAGTAGTATTTCCACCAGGCATGATATTATCAGGTTTTCTACACAGTACTTATATGTCAGTGCCTTTGTGTTACTGCGTTAATAAACACAAAACACTTTGTTTGTTTTCACTGAAATAAAGCCTGCTATGGCTTAGGCTTCCTGTTTCTGCTCAATAATTCGAGTACTGGAGAGCGAAATAGATTTTCTCCACTGAATATTAGCAAATGCGTTATAAACAAATACAGGCATTCCAGGGCTTATGAAAATATTATCGAAGTGTCGAAGTGCAGAATTTTCCAATTCATTTTTTAATAGTCAGATTATGTTAATATAACAGATACTTTATCTACAGAGGACCCCGTTGGATGGATTATGTTGATATAACATATACTTTATCTTCAGAGGACTCCGTTGGATTATGTTGATATGTCCGGCCAGTTTCGTTTGACTTCGGTCTTCGGGTTTCAGGTAACCAGTTGATGGGATCAGGTAAAAACATGTACACAGTAAGCTAAAGCCCACTGGGTGGTGAATGCAAATTATCCTGTACCAATGCGGTTAACTCATTAATAAAGGCTGACTTCTTTCACTTTCTTCATGTAAATGTTCATAACCTCATCGTCGGAGTATGTCACAGGAGCATATTCTGTTGAGGGCATCCCTTTGTAATTATCTCTCAGAATCAATGTGCTTTTTCCACTTTTCATCTTTGTTGCATATTCCGTATTTTTCTTCATTCTAAGCACTTCCTTCCTGAATCGCTATTTGAGATTAATCTTTAAATAAAAATATTTTTCTGGTTCAAATATTTTCCGGATCACAATCCTCTTTGCAAAAATGATAGAAACCGTTAAGCAAATGAAGCTTCAACAATATTGCAAACCGTTAATATGAGCTTATTATAAGATATATAATTTAAAGGTCAATAGCTTCAGGAGTTTTCCTTGGATGATTATAATTTGAGGCTGGTTTGATTGAGATTCCCAATAATTATTGGATTTTCTTTGATTTTCTCAAGTCGATTTTCAACATTAATCTTCTTCCACCCAGTAGCTTTCCCTGTGCTCCACTGAGGTGGAAAATGCAATCAGGGTCTTTGTGCTGCCGAATTTTTGCAGTTCTCCTATGAAATAATCCAATTCCATGGTATTGTGAAAAGCCACTTCGATCAGCATGGAGTAATCACCGGTAACACAATTGCACTGTATTACATTAGGACAGGATGCGATGTAAGGATAGAATTCCTTTTTTTGAACCGGTTCCAGCGTTAGGTTGATAAAAGCCTTGGTATAGTAACCCAGTGAAAGAGGGTTTATCTTTGCGGAAAATCCCGAAATGACTCCTTTTTCAATCAGTTTATCAATTCTTGTTGCAACCGAAGTCGAAGACAGAAATACATTTTCTGCAATTTCTTTTGCTGTCATCCTCGCATTCTGCTGAAGGGAATTCAGTATTTTACGGTCTATTTCATCAAGCTCAACCGGAACCGGCATGCGAAAACGATTTATTTTTTGTCCCGGAATCCCTGGAAATTCTGCTTTTGAAACAGGTTTTTCATTCTCCATCGGATAGATCCTCCGTATTCATACCCGCAGCGGATTGCGGATGATATCATATGTTTTCCCATGAATGTGCCTGCATTTCATGGATAATGCTGCACAATCGCAGTCCCTGATGCCCTCGCAGAAAAGTGACGGATCTATATCCATTATAGATTATCATTCTATAACGTCAATAGATCCGTTTCTTTTTGAGAAAGTTTGTATATTTCTATCAATCCAGTTGATAAAGTAAGGAAATGCTATCATCAGACTTGACTTTTTCAATGTCCTTTCCTGTTTCCTCCGGCGGCTGACCTGACCACTCGACCACTCAGCTGGTCATGTTCTATTGTCGCAATCAGGCGTTTTCAAAAATATGCTTTAAAGTTAGCACCCTTGAAGAATCCATTTTAAGACTTCACTTTTCTTCAGATTGCTTTTCCTCTTCGTCTTCCATTATGATACAACCCTCCGCGAACTCTGGCGAACAGGCTGCTTCATTGGGAATCACAAATGAGTCTTCCTCATTATTTACTGTATTGTTCTTTTTTTTAATATCCTTTTTATTAATATCCATTTCCATACCATTCATCATTTTCAAGACTCCTTTATTAAAACTTTTTTAATATATTTTAATTATACCCCTGTTATGTACTTTAAAACAAAATAGCAATAACTGTCGGGCACCCAATTTCCATAGTCGATTGACAAGACAGTGGGCAGGGATCGAATAAATTATAATACTCTTCAAGAAAATGAGAGTGGATCGCTTCTGGTGCAAAAATAAATCTTCAGTCCAGGCAACCGTTGACGACAGCTCTTACGCGGAGATGATGGTACTCTTCCATATTCGGATCCAGCTGATGCATGTATACAATAGAAGAGCCTTCCTGAGGGTCGATGGATACATAGGTGCCCAGCATTCCAGTCCATCCGAATTCCCCGATTGAACTGTTTGAATGTCCGTCCGCCTGACTCAGCAAGGTTCTGACCCCCAGACCGTAGCCGTATCCCGCCAAATAGGAATTGCTGAATTCCCTCATCTGATCCACGTTTAGCTGATTTGTCCGCATCAGGTCTATCGTCTTTCTGCCGATGATTTTTTCACCATGATATATTCCGCCGTTTGCCAGCATCTGTGAAAAGTTCAGATAATCGTTTACAGTGGAATAAAGCCCGGCACCTCCGCATTCATACAGTGCATCCGGCTGATGAAATTCATCGAGTATTGCAGCGACCTTGTTCATCCCCCCGTTTTCATCTTTCCTGTAATAGGAAGCCATCCTTTTTTCAATTCCGTCGCGATAACGGTAACCTGTATCTTTCATACCCAGAGGGCCGAATATTTCATCCTGCAGAAACTGCCCCACGGTTTTTCCCGATACCACCTGGATCAGACCGGCGACAATATCATGTCCATAACCGTAGAGCCAGAGCGTACCGGGATCGAATGCAACCGGAACGCTGCCCATCCTTTTTACCTCGGTCACAATGTCGTATTTCCCGTACTTTTGTGTCAACTCCTCTTTTACTTTCGTCATTTCGATCGCTGTCGGTGAATTTTCGGACGGATACGGTAATCCGACGGACATGGTGAACGCATGCTTAATCAGCATGGGATTTTCAGCTTTTCTCACATGGACGGTACCGTCTGGTTCCGTAACGAATACCTGGGTATCCCTGTATTCGGGAAAGTATTCATAGACGGGCTCGTTCAAAAGGAATTTTCCTCTTTCAAACAGCATCATGGCAGCCGTACAGATGATCACCTTCGTCATGGAAAACAGGCGGTAGACCGTATCTTCGGCAACCGGCCTCTTCTCTTCCAGGTCAGCATACCCGAAATATCCCTGATATAAGGTTTCCCCATTTTTTGCAATCGCACAACCGCATCCCGCCGGACCATTTTTCGTAAATTGCTCCAACAACGCGGAGAGATCATTAAATCTGGCCATATTATGCATCTCCTTCCAATAAATATCATACCAGTTTTACCGGATGATTAACAAGCGCCGTGCATAATTTCCGGATCAGGATAAATATCTGACGCGTCCAGGAATCGCCTGCGCCGGTGTCAGTGATACTCAAGTGCATAGGATATTGATTGAAGCTCCTCTGATGGAATATACGCATAAATTTTAAGTTCACTGATAAAAATTGATTTATGGTTCCGTTCCGGGATGCAAAACAGCCGCACAACACATTCCAATGTTTATGCGGCTGCAGATTTCCATCATCTTATTTGACCGGACTACAATAATGCAAGTGCCTGCTCCAGATCACCCCAAATGTCCTTCACACCTTCCAGACCGACGGAAAGCCTGACAAGCCCATCTGTGATTCCCTGGCTCAGTCTCTCCTCTTTTGAAACAAAGACTTCGTTATGGGTCATGGAAGCCGGATGTTCTATGGCGGTATCCGCATCACCCAGACTTGCTGCAAGACGTATGAAATGAAGGTTGTTCAGAAGAGTTCTTCCGGCTTCAACTCCGCCCTTGACCTGGAAGCTTATCATTCCTCCGAAATCTTTCATCTGTCTTTTTGCCAGTTCATGCTGTGGATGGGATTCAAGCCCTGGGTAATAGACTTTTTCTATTTTTGGATGTTTTTCCAGATGACGCGCGATCACAAGAGCGTTGGCACAATGTCTGTCTACACGGAGATTCAACGTTTTGACCCCCCTCAATATCAGCCACGCGGCAAAGGG